>CAMDQV010000101.1 GCA_945906015.1 Pedobacter schmidteae
AAGCTTTACTATACCTGCAATTATGGGTGCGAAGGTGCGTACAATAGGAATGAACCTCCCCATTATCAAAGCAAAAGCTCCCTGTTTCCGATAATAAGCCTCAGCTGCTTTTAGGTATTTCTTTTTAAAGAAAAAAGTATCTTCTTTCTGATATAAAACAGGTCCGGTTTTATTGCCGAACCAATAACCAACAAAATTTCCGCAAACAGCTGCAGCAATTAAACCTATGATTAAAATGAATATAGATACATCCAGTTTTCCTGTAGCTACAAACATGCCTGCAAGAAATAATAGATAATCTCCTGGAAGAAAAAATCCAAAAAATAAGCCAGTCTCGGCAAAAATGACGAAAAGAAGAAGATAAAATCCTCCTTCTCTCAGTAGTTTTACCGGATCAATAAGATGCTGAAGATAATCCCAAATCTCGTGCATAATTCTATAGGCGTAAAGCTACACTATTTATAGAATATTTTAGATTAGAAAAAGTTGGATATAAACCCTGGATATACACCAATTATAATAGTAATAAGTGCAGAAAATCCGAGTACAAAATTAAAATAAGGCGAAGACTGTACCTCATTTCGTTCTGCAGATTTAAAATACATGGCTACAATAACCTTTAAATAATAGAAAATGCCTATCACTGCATTCACTGCTGCAAGAATTACCATGATGATATGATACTCTGAAAGAGCAGTTGAAAACATCATAAACTTACCGATAAATCCAGCCGTTAATGGTATTCCTGCCAAAGAAAGCATTGTAACTGTTAGGGTAAAGGCTATAAATGGATTCTTACGTGCCAGTCCATTGAAGCTTTCAAAATTATCAGATCCCGTTTGGCGCTTCACAAGGATCAATACTGCGAATGCAATAATTGATGCAATAGAATAGGCAGTTGCATAAACAAACACTGAGTTTCCAGAAAGCGGGCCCAAAGCAACGATAGCAAAAAGCATATAACCGGCATGTGAAATGCTTGAAAAAGCAAGCATTCTTTTAAAGCTATGCTGATACAGGGCCGTAACATTACCTATAAACAAAGTCAATACCGAGATAACCAGCAGCGAAGGCATCCAGAAATCATGTAATGGTGCAAAACAAACCATGAACAATCGAAGAAATGCAGCAAAGCTAGCGGTTTTAACTACTGTGCTCATGAAGGCAGTAATCAGAGTTGGAGATCCCTCGTAAACATCAGGTGTCCAGAAATGAAAAGGAGCAGCTCCTATTTTAAAGCTTAGTCCAATGATCATCAACGTAACTCCACTATAAAAAAGAGGTGAAATACCCCTTGGGTTTGAGATGACATATTCTTTTATGGTACTCAAGTCAAAACTTGCGCTTGCTCCATACAAAAATGTTATACCAAGTAATAGAAATCCTGTTGAAAACGCTCCCATCAAAAAATACTTTAATGCAGCTTCATTCGATTTAAAATCATGTTTTCTAATACCCGCAAGAATATATAAACTCACTGACATGATCTCTATGCCAATAAACAACATGGAAAGATTATGAAATGAAACCATAATCAGAATTCCAATCAATGCGAATAGTATAATGGTATAGTATTCTGCCACATGTTCACTGATATGCTCAAAATAATCTTTTGAAATAAGTAGAATAAGCATGGTTGAAACTATACAGATCGAAGTAAATGCTACTGCAAAATTATCAAACAGCATCATCCCGCTATAAATTGGCGCCGCACCCGAATTCCATTCTAGAATACTCAAAACCAAGGCAGCTCCCAAACCTAATAAGGTTACTGGTAGCAAAGCATTTTTTGCCTTATACAAGCCTAGGTAAAGTACCAAAATGGCTAAAACAGACAGGGTAATTAATGCGTTCATGCTTTTATTTAACTAAAATCTTTTGATTAACCTGTTCAAGCAGGTTGATAACTGCAGCCTCCGAAATATTCAGAATGGGCTGTGGATATACTCCTATAAAAATAATAAGAACTGAAATAATCAGTAATACCGATTTCTCTGTCCCATCTAAATCTGTAAATACTGAAGTGTTGGTATTAACCTGACCAAACATTACTTTTTGATACATTCTGAGCATGTATACAGCTCCAAGGATAATGGTCAAACCAGCAATTGCAGCAAACCATATATTGTAATTATAAATTCCCATTAGCAAGAGGAACTCTCCAACAAAACCATTGGTCAAGGGTAATGCAACTGTGCCTAATAAAACAAGCAAAAAGGCAATAGCCAACATAGGAGCAGGCTTTGCTATGCCACCCATCAGGCTTAAGTCACGGGTATTCATTCTACGAATAATTATATCTGCAATAAAGAATATACCAACCACATTGATACCATGATTCAGCATCTGTATCATGGCTCCCTGTAAACCCTGAACATTCCAGGCAAAAATACCGGCAGAGATCAATCCTACGTGAGCAATTGAAGAATATGCAATCAATCGCTTAATATCATTTTGTGTAAATGCAATAATTGAAGCATAAATAACACCTATTACAGATAGGATTAGTGCTGTTTCACCCCAAGCCTGAAAACCAAGTGGGGCAATAGGAATCAACCATCTTATCACACCATAAATACCCATTTTAAGCATTATACCAGCAAGAAGCATGGTGCCTGCTGTAGGAGCTTCTGTATAGGTATCAGGCTGCCAAGTATGAAATGGAAATACCGGCATTTTTATTGCAAAGGCTAAAAAGAAAGCCCAAAATATCCATCCCTGGGTAACTGAATCGAGCTCAAGTTTATAAAACTCTGAAATATCATAACTATTACCAGGAGTTTGCAAATGAAGATAAATGATAGCGATCAGCATCAATAAACTTCCGGCAATTGTATAAATAAAGAATTTAAGATTAGCCTTGATCCGATTTTCTCCGCCCCATAATGCACAGATAAAGTATACTGGAATCAGGGCTACTTCCCAGCCCACATAGAATAAAAAAGCATCAAGAGCTGTAAATACAATGAGCAAACCACTTTGCATAAAGAATATCAAAGCATAAAATGCCTGTTGATCCTTAACATCCTGTTTGAAGCTGGATAAAACTATAATTGGGATTAGAAGATTTGTCAATACTAACAAAACCATGCTTATTCCATCAACGCCTGCTTTGAAATGAATTCCGAATTGAGGGATCCATGCCAGATCTACAAGGAACTGAGTGGTAGCATCGGGTGTAAAATTTAGATACAGATAAACAGTGATGAGTAGTGATACTAAAGAGAATGCACCAGCTATACCTCTTACGAAAGTTTTACCTGACGCAAGAATAATGAGTGCAGCAATTAGCGGAATAAATATTTGTACTAGTAAAATTTCCATTTATCTCGTTCTACTCTTAACTATTAAATTTTGTACATACTATAAAACAGTAATGCAAGTATCCCGGCTACCATCATAAAGATGTAAAAGCCAACCATACCTGTTTGAAGCAACCTAAAACTTTTACTGGCTTCAACTGCCCCTTTTCCAAATCCGTTCACAATTCCATCAATTCCAGCTTTATCTACTGTTTTATAGAAAAACCCTGATAAGGTATCCAATGGACGGGTGATGAAAGAATGATATACTTGGTCGATGTAAAACTTATTGTAAGATAAACGTGCAAGCAAACCACGGTCTGTACGATCGTTGGCAGGAATATGCCCTTGCTTTACATATCGAACATAAGCATATAACATAGATAACAATGCAGCAGTAACTGAAAGTGCCATCAAAACATATTCAGTTGTATGATCAAGTGTCAAAGCATTTGTTTTGGATTTAGAAACTTCAAAAACTGGTGCAAGGAAATTTTCTAACCAATGACCGCCTCCCAATACTGCAGGAATTCCAATCAAGCCACCCAAGGCTGATAAAACTGCAAGAACAATCAGAGGAATAGTCATTGAAGCTGGTGATTCATGCAAATGATGCTCCTGATCGGTAGTTCCACGGAAACTGCCATTAAAAGTCAGGTACATCATACGGAACATATAGAATGATGTAAACATAGCTCCAATAACTGCGATCATCCAAAATACTTTATTGTGCTCATATACATGGGCTAAAATCTCATCTTTAGAGAAAAAACCAGAAAAAGGAGGAATTCCGGCTATAGCAATAGTACCTACCATCATGGTGAGGAAGGTAAGTGGTAATTTTTTTCTTAAACCACCCATATTTCTCATATCCTGTTCATTGCTCATTGCATGAATTACAGAACCTGCTCCCAAGAACAATAATGCTTTAAAAAATGCATGAGTGATTACATGGAAAAATGCTCCGGTATAAGCTCCAACGCCTAAACCTAAAAACATATAACCTAATTGTGAAACAGTTGAATAAGCCAATACTTTTTTAATGTCGGTTTGTGAAACTGCAATTGCTGCAGCCATCAATAGAGTAGCTAGACCGATAATGGAAACTACGGCTAAAGTTTCAGGTGCCAGGGTGAACAGAATATTAGATCTTGCAATCATATAAATACCTGCAGTTACCATGGTAGCTGCGTGAATCAGTGCAGAAACCGGAGTTGGGCCAGCCATTGCATCAGGCAACCAGGTAAATAAAGGAATTTGAGCTGACTTACCTATTGCACCAACAAATAGCAGAGCAGTAATTAGAATTAAGGTTGAATCACCTGAAACCATGTTGGCAGCTTGCGGGAATACATTGGCAAACTCCACACTATTGAAAGTTGTGAATATCAGGAATACCGCAATTAGGAAACCAAGGTCTCCAATTCGGTTCATTATAAATGCTTTCTTGGCTGCACTTGCATAGGCAGTATTACTAAACCAAAATCCGATAAGCAGATAAGAGCATAAGCCCACACCTTCCCATCCTATGAACATCACTACATAATTGGATCCAAGCACTAACAGAAGCATGAAGAAAATAAACAGGTTTAGGTATGAAAAGAATTTACCGAAACCTGCATCATGGTTCATGTAACCGGTAGAATATACGTGGATAAGAAATCCAATTCCAGTTACAATAAGCAACATTAAAGCGCTTAGAGGATCAATTAGAAAAGAAAATGGAATTTTAACAGTCCCGGCACTGATCCAATCGAAAATTGGAATAATAAATGATTTTGTTTCTGAAGAGTTGAGTTCAAGGAATATTCCTACACTGACTGCAAAAGAAGCCATAACAGAAAGACATCCAACAAAACCTACAACAGTTTTAGAAAGCATATTGCGACCTAATCCGTTAATGAGGAAACCTAACAGTGGGAATAGAGGAATTAACCAAACTAAATTTATCATTATTGTATGCTTTATGTTTTAAGCAAAAGCAAAGGATCTTACCTTATTACCACTTTAATTTATTCAAAATATTTACATCGGTTGAATTTGTATTTCGGAAGATCATAACGATGATCGCCAAACCTACAGCAACTTCGGCTGCGGCCAAAGCCATAATAAAAAATACAAAAACCTGACCGGAAGGATCATTATGTTGAACAGAAAATGCCGTAAGCAATAAATTTACTGCATTAAGCATTAACTCTACAGACATGAAAATTACTATAGCATTTCTCCTGATCAATACTCCAATCACACCAATCGAAAATATGATGGTACATAGCAGGATATAATGATTTAAAGGTACGCCCTGGATAGCCTGAGTTATATTTTCCATTATTATGCCCGTTTAATTTCTTTTTTAGCCAATAAAACCGCTCCAACCATAGCTGAAAGCAATAGAATAGATGAAACCTCAAAAGGCAGTAGAAATTTGCTGAATAATACCTTGCCAAGGTTTTTGACTAAGCCAAGTTCCTGAGTTTGAAGTACCAAAGGTTCGGAGGCAGTCAAAACTCTGGCAGAACCAACCAGTGTTATTATTAGACACATTCCTGCAATAACTCCGATCATTTTAATCAGATTAGATTTTGATCCCATTGATCCCTCATTAAGATTTAGAAGCATGAGTACAAATAAGAATAAGACCATAATTGCCCCCATGTATACTATGAAATTCACTATTGCCAGAAATTGTGCATTCAATAAAATATAATGAACAGTGAACGTAAAAAATGTAACAATGAGATACAGAACGCTATGCACCGGGTTCTTTGCAAAGATCACCAGGAGTGCGAAGAATATGGACAGGAAAGCAACAAAATAAAATAGAGATATGCTCATTAATAAGGTAATTTAATCTTTAGCCCAAATCTGGGGCAAAGGTATAATTTCTGCAGAATTGTTTACATGATCTAGCTTGCCCAATTATAAATTTATACAGTCTTTAAGCTTTAAGAGGCTCTTCAACTAATTTTTCTTTACCGTAAATAAAATCCTTTCTTAAGTAATCTGCAGGAACAATAGGCCCATCCAGATAAATAGCTTCTTTGGGACAAGCCTCTTCGCATAGTCCACAAAAAATACAGCGAAGCATATTGATTTCATATACAGCCGCATACTTCTCTTCACGGTACAATTCCTCTTCACCTTTCTGGCGCTCAGCAGCGATCATTGTAATAGCTTCTGCAGGGCATGAAAGAGCACATAGTCCGCAAGCAGTACAACGTTCGCGTCCTTGTTCATCCCGTTTAAGAGAATGCATTCCTCGCCAGTTCTCAGAAAATTCACGTTCAACTTCCGGATAGAAGATAGTTTCCTTCTTTTTGAACATATGTTTGAACGTAACTCCCATCCCCTGAAAAATTGCCGGGAGATATAAACGCTCCCAGAAATCCATTGGTTTCTGTTCTAATACTTTTTTCCTGTTACTTAATGGTTCCATAGACCCTAAATCCTCCTAAAAGGGTTTTTTAAAATTTATCCATCTGATTATTAAACGATCAGAAGAATTAAAGTTTGTCAAAAATTGTAATCACAATTCCTGTTATGACAATATTTGCAATTGCCAAAGGAATTAACACTTTCCAGCCCAGATTCATAAGTTGATCATATCTAAAACGTGGAACTGTCCACCTTACCCACATAAAAAAGAATATAAATGCAAAGATTTTAACAAGCAATACTCCCATTCCAATCAAGGGGCCAAACAATGGACCCAACAAACTATTTACCCAATCCATTCCAGGATAGTTGTAACCACCAAAGTAAAGCGTTGACATAACAGCAGAAGCAAGGAACATATTCAGATATTCAGCGAACATAAATGCTCCCATTTTAAATCCGGAATATTCAGTGTGATAGCCTCCAACTAGTTCTGTTTCACATTCAGGCAAATCAAAAGGTGTTCTATTAGTTTCAGCAAAAGAACAAACCAAGAAAATAATGAAACCCAATGGCTGATAAAATATATTCCAATTCATGCCATGCTGCTGCTCGGCAATTTCTTTCATACTCAAGGTATTGGTAGCCATCAATAATGCGATAATGGATAGCCCCATCGGAATTTCATAGCTGATA
>CAMDQV010000102.1 GCA_945906015.1 Pedobacter schmidteae
CATTTTTGGTGAAGCGCAACCCCTTTAGCATTGAAGAAGGAGAAATCACTCCTACTTTAAAGGCAAAAAGAAAAGTGATTGAGAATAAATATTCTGAGGATATTAATGATATGTATTTGCAGGAGACGGAGGCAGATTAGAAGGGGAAGTAGAAAGGTGAAAGGGGAAAGCAGAAAGCTGAAAGGTGAAAGCTGAAAGCTAAAAGGTGAAAGCTAAAAGGTGAAAGCTGAAGGGTGAAAGCTGTAAGCTTAAAGGTGAAAGCTGAAAGCTAAAAGCATAAAGATCAAAGAATAAGGAATAAAGTCATTCCATATTCATTAGAAAATTGCAGATCTTTGATCTTTCTTTTCTGAGAGCTAAGCTTTCTTAGCATTATTACGCCGAAAACCCTATTTTTGCTGAAATTTTAAATCAATGAGCATCGGATTATCTGAACTGGAGATTATGCGCCGTGAGGCCTTAGGTGAATTACGTAAACTGGGAATTGACCCTTATCCACCTGAAGCTTTCGAAGTAAATGTTAATGCACAGGATATATTAAACAATTACGAGCGGGATAAAACCTCTTATAAGAAAGTCCATTTTGCAGGTAGGATAATGAGCCGTCGCATTATGGGAAGTGCTTCATTTGCAGAGCTTCAAGACTCTACAGGTAGAATTCAAGCCTATATTAATCGCGACGAAATCTGTCCCGGCGAAGATAAAACTCTTTACAATACTGTATTTAAGAAACTTTTAGATATCGGCGACTTTGTTGGTGTCAGTGGATATGTTTTCACTACTAAAACCGGAGAGATTTCTATTCATGTTAGTGAAATGAAAATCCTTTCTAAGTCATTAAAACCACTCCCAGTGGTAAAACGTGATGACGAAGGTAATATTTACGATGGATTTACGGATCCGGAAATGCGTTACAGACAACGATATGTAGATCTGACAGTTAATCCGGAATTCAAACAGATCTTCATCAAACGATCAAAGGTAATCAATACCATGCGATCCTATTTTGAAGATCAGGGATGGATGGAAGTAGAAACTCCGATCCTTCAGCCTATCCATGGCGGTGCGGCAGCAAGACCATTCAATACTCATCATAATGCTTTGGATATGCCGCTTTATTTGCGGATTGCTAATGAATTATACCTTAAACGCCTGATTGTTGCGGGCTTTGACGGAGTATTTGAGTTTGGAAAAATGTTCAGGAATGAAGGTATGGATCGTACCCATAATCCTGAATTCACATCCATGGAAATCTATGTAGCCTATAAAGATTATATCTGGATGATGGCGATGGTTGAAGAATGTCTAGAAAAGGTAGCACTCGCCATTCACGGTCAATCAAGCGTGAAAGTGGGTGAACATATAATCGAATTTGCTGGACCGTATGAAAAACTATCCATGTATGATTCCATCAAAAAATATACTGGTATTGATGTGTCAACAATGGATGAAGAATCTTTGCGTGCAACCTGCAAACAACTGAATATAGAAATAGACCCTACCATGGGAAGAGGTAAGCTTATAGATGAAATATTCAGTGAAAAAGTGGAAGAGTTTCTTATTCAGCCAACCTATATAACTGACTATCCAATTGAAATGACCCCTCTTGCTAAAAAGCACCGCAGTCAAGAAGGGCTTGTAGAACGTTTTGAACTATTTGTAATGGGCAAGGAAATAGCTAATGCCTATACAGAACTTAATGATCCTATTGACCAGCGTGAGCGCCTAGAGGAGCAGCTAACACTAGCAGGACGAGGTGATGAAGAAGCAATGGCTATGGATGAAGATTTTCTGAGAGCTTTAGAATACGGAATGCCACCAACATCGGGACTGGGAATTGGAATCGACCGTTTAGTGATGCTGATGACTAATCAAAGCACTATTCAGGAAGTATTGTTCTTCCCTCAAATGAGACCGGAAAAGAAGACTATACAGTTTACCGCAGAAGATTTTATTGCTTTAGGAATTCCGGCAGAATGGGTTCCTGTACTAAACAAAATGGGATTTAAAACTGTGGAAGAGTTAAAAGCAGGAAACCCAAATAAAGTCTTTAATGAGCTTGGCGGGATGCGTAAAAAAATGAAACTAGAAATTGCAATGCCTTCCAAAGAAGCAGTACTGGAATGGTTTAGTTAACAATACGATAATGTAAAGATAAAGGCCGTTGTACTTTTAAGTATACGGCTTTTTTTATTTTTGAATAAATAAAAACACAATGAAAAGTTCAAGTATTGAAATTTCTGATCAGGAATATCTGATCAAACTTAATAAAGATGATTTTGATCTTGCCTTTATAAAAAATCTATTAAAGAGAATTAAGGAAGAAAAATATTTTTCTGGAATAAATACATCTTATGAAATTGAGGGTCTTAAATTTTGTCAATTGAATTATGAATCCTCAAGCCGTTTCGATAGTTTAAGAGATAAGTAATAACTTAAAATTGACGATAATTTCGTTGCTGAACTGTTCGGTCCATCTGCCCCATCTGCTCCTTCATCATTTTTATCTGATCAGCCAGTAATTTATTTTTATCGGCTTTTTTTGCCTCCTGCAGATATAACGTAGCTTCCCTCTTATTTCTTTTTGCCATGGCGATTCCAGCAAGACTTAATTTAGCAAGTGCTATATTATGATCCATGGTCATCCCTAAACTAATGGCTCTTTTAAAATACTTCTCAGACTGCAAAGGAGCCTTACGTGATTCAATCAAACCAATCAGGAGATTATAATAACCATGCTGTCCGCTAAATAACTTCATTTCGTAATTTTTAATTCGGTTCAACCAAACACCTGCCTGATCCATATTATCTTTCCGCATATAATATTGCGCAATCAGCATATACTCGTTATAAAAGAATGTTACAGTGATAAGAATGGCTATAAAAACAGAAAGTATTCCCCATCCCCAAAATCCGAAAACCATTAAAGTTATTGCTGCACCCAATACTATAGCTGCAAGTATCAATCTGATATAATTAGGCATTATCTTTTATCTTTTAAATTTGTCTCAAATATCCGTTTATTTGAGCGTTTAACCAATATCAATCTAAGAAAATATGTCTATTCAATTTGAAAATAGCTGGCAGGAAATCCTGAAAGAAGAATTAGACAAAAAATACATGATAAATTTACACTCTTTTCTTCAAATCCGTCGTAAAGAAGGACATACCATATTTCCACCAAACAATTTAATATTCAACGCTTTCAATCATACACCCTTTGATCAGGTCAAGGTGGTAATAATTGGTCAAGATCCTTACCATGGCCAAAAACAGGCACATGGATTAGCATTTTCAGTCCAGAAAGGAATGCAAATCCCACCCTCACTTCAAAACATTTTTAAAGAGCTGCAGTCAGAATATAATGACTTTCAAATTCCTCATCATGGAGACTTAAGTTCATGGGCAGACCAGGGAGTATTGTTAATGAATGTAACCTTAACCGTTGAAGCTTCGAAGGCCGGCTCCCATCAAAATCAGGGATGGGAAATATTTACCGATCGAATAATTCAAATTATTTCGGAGAAAAGAAATAGGATTGTTTTTCTATTATGGGGTAAATATGCACAAGCTAAAGCCGGATTGATTGACCATAATAAACATCTGATATTGACGGCGGCACATCCTTCACCTTTTTCAGCTTATCATGGATTCTTTGGCTGCAATCACTTTATTTTAACTAATAAATACCTGGAGAAGAATGGGGAGAAGGGGATTGATTGGAAGGTAGAGGAGGAATGAGATAATTAGTAAATTAGCAAATTGGAGATTACATTAATTACAAAATGAATTAATTCAATGTAATTTCGCATAGAATAAGCAAACTAATCAATTACCAAATTTGGGCGCCTTGCCCATTTGCTAATTTCCTAATTATCTAATTTGCTAAATACTAATTTAGTACTCCAAAGGCACCGCCGGCTCCTTTTTATTCGTTGACATGATCATCATGGTTTGGAAGGTTTTAACAACCGAGATTTTACTGATCTTATCCATGATCAAACGTTCATATGATTTAATATCTTTCACATAAGCTTTTAAAAGAAAATCGCATTGCCCAGTAACATGATGGCACTCAGTAATTTCCTTTATCAATTCAATTTCTTCCAAAAATACCTGTATCGTATTATTCTTATGAAAATCAAGCTGAATCTGAATGAAAGTTTTTATTCCTAAACCAAGTAATTCTTCATCAACAAGAGCATGATAGCTTTTAATATAATGGGCTTGTTCAAGTTTCCTGACTCGTTCAAGGGTAGGCGCCGGCGACAAACCTACTTCATGTGAAAGTTGAAGATTAGTAATCCTTCCATTCTCCTGTAGAATCTTTAAAATTCTAAAATCGATTTTATCCAGTTCTATAGCCATAAGTTATCAAAAATAAAAGTTTTAAAAGAAATAGCCAAATTTTATTTTAAAATATCAAGATAAAATTGGCAGATATTTTTTTTACTTATTTTTTAGATTAATCTAAAAAATAAATTAGATTTGCTTAATCATGTCAAATACCCATTCCTTTACAGAAGAAAATTACCTGAAAGCTATTTACCATTTAAGCACTGGAAACAACTCTGTTGTTAGCACCAACCAGATTGCTGAAATGACAAATACTAAAGCAGCTTCTGTTACTGATATGTTAAAGAAGCTTGCCGAAAAAAATCTGATCAATTATATTAAATACCAGGGAGTTACTTTAACTGATACAGGAAAAAATGCAGCTGTTAACATTGTGAGGAAACACCGCTTATGGGAGGTTTTTTTGGTCGAAAAGTTAGGTTTTAAATGGGATGAGGTACATGATATTGCCGAAGAGCTTGAACATATTAATTCAGAATCGCTAATTAACCGACTTGATGATTTTCTGGGAAATCCAGCAGCGGATCCTCATGGAGACCCCATCCCTGACCGTTCAGGAACCATACATCAAAAAAAACTGGTAAGAATTTCTGACATGTACCAAGATCAAAGCGGAATGATTTCAGGAGTTAGCGAGTATTCATCGATTTTTTTGAAGTTAGTAGAAAAAATGGGGCTAACTCTTGGAACTAAAATTCTAATCACCGAACTGATTGAGTTTGATGGATCCATTACACTGATTGTAAACGGAAATTCTGATAGAACCATTAGCCGTGAGGTTGCAAAAAATATCTTAGTAATGCTATGAGCACCAAAAATAACGACTCATTAAGTGAGGTACATAGTTCTATAAGTACTAGTGGAAAAACCGGATGGAGAAAGCTTTTTGCATTCATAGGTCCGGCATATCTTGTGAGCGTTGGATATATGGATCCTGGAAATTGGGCAACAGATATAGCAGGGGGTAGTCAGTTTGGTTATAAATTGATATGGGTATTACTCATGTCAAACCTGATGGCTTTATTGCTTCAGTCATTGAGTGCCCGGTTGGGAATAGTACGCGGACTAGATCTGGCGCAAGCATCACGAAATTCCTATCCAGCATACATCAATTATCCTTTATATGTTTTGGCACAAATTGCCATTATTGCCTGCGACCTTGCTGAGATTATTGGAATGGCAATCGGACTAAACCTATTATTTGGCTTACCACTCGTTTGGGGAATTTCTATAACTATACTCGATACATTCCTCCTGCTTTTTTTAATGAACAAGGGAATGAGAATAATGGAAGTATTTATTGTTTCGATGGTGTTTGTTGTTGGGATTTCCTTCCTCACAGAAATGTTCATTGTTCAACCGATATTTGGAGAGGTGATCTCAGGATTTAAACCATCAATTTTGACGGGAAATGCACTTTATATTGCTATAGGAATTATTGGTGCTACAGTTATGCCACATAATTTATATCTACATTCATCCCTGGTTCAAACAAGAAAGATTGAGCGAACTCCAAAAGGAATCAAGGAATCATTAAAGTATAATTTTATTGATACTACTATTGCGCTGAACCTGGCATTCTTTGTAAATGCCGCCATACTCATATTGGCTGCCACTGCATTCTATAAAAATGGCCTATTTGAAGTAGCAGAAATTCAGGATGCATACAAATTACTTGATCATATATTTGGATCAGTAGCACCAACCTTATTTGCCATTGCCCTCATTGCATCGGGACAAAGCTCTACAATAACGGGAACTTTAGCTGGTCAAATTGTGATGGAAGGCCATTTAAAGCTAAGAATACAGCCCTGGATCAGACGCCTTTTAACCAGGATGATGGCAATAATTCCTGCATTTTATACTATTCTGTATTTTGGAGAAGGTGCACTTGGCGGGCTTTTAGTTTTGAGCCAAGTTGTGTTGAGTTTACAGTTAGGATTTGCAGTAATCCCACTGATACATTTTAACTCTGATAAATCAAAAATGAAAGAATATGCCATAAAGACCTGGGTAAAAATACTTGCATGGTTAACGGCATTGATCATTGTTAGTTTAAATGTTCAGCTCGTTATTGAAGAGATCGGAGCTTGGATAAAAGATACGACCGTCAATGTTTGGTGGATCTATCTTCTGGTTATCCCTGTTATAGTCATGATTTTTGCGTTGCTTGTTTATGTATTCATCATGCCATTTTTCAAGAAATCTGAACTTGATTCATCCAATGTACCTCATGGTGAAGCATTAAAGATCGGAGAAATTCAACCCATACAATACCATAAAGTGGGCATTTCGGTTGATTTCTCAAAAAATGACCGGAATACTTTACGGCATGCACTTCTTCAGGGTGGTAAAGATGCTGAGTATCATTTGATACATATTGTTGAAACAGCGGGCGCCAGATTCCACGGAGAAAAAGTTTTGGATCATGAAACACAAAGTGATACGGATAATCTGGAGAAGTATAAATTAAATCTGGAAGAGCTTGGATATAAGATCACTATTGCTATCGGATATGGAACTGCTGCCAAAGCGATTTCAGAAATTGTTAAAGAAAGAGAACTTGATCTGCTAGTCATGGGCGCGCATGGACATTCGGGCATCAGTGATCTGATCTTTGGAACAACCGTAGAAAAGGTTCGTCACAATGTGCAGATACCAGTTCTCATTACCAAATAAATCATCTTACTTACAATTTTTTAGAAACAAAAGCTCTGTAGGTTTCAGTTAACCATCCTTTTGAAAAATGATTAATAATCGCATAGATTAATCTAAAATTAGGATAATTCCGGTTATGGATTTTCTTTCGGATATTTGCAAAGATATGGCGAGTGGAATTAGTATAAAGAACAAGAGA
>CAMDQV010000103.1 GCA_945906015.1 Pedobacter schmidteae
GATACAGAATGCAGGCGGAGTCATTTTTCAGGACTATATAAATTTTCAAATGCCAGTAGATGATTCAATCACTACAATACTCCAATACGACAGTTTATATGAAGCTGGAAAGCTTAGGGAATTATCCAGAATCGAATTAGTGGACATGGTTTTAACAGAACCTGAGTAACACGCATTTAGAAGAAACTGTTTTTAGTGTAAATAGCAAAAAACTGCTTTGTTTAAAGGAACAAGCTCAAGATATAATATAAGCTTGCTGCTAATACTGCAGAAACCGGAATGGTTAAAATCCAAGCCCACATCAGGCTGATCGTGATACCCCATCTAACCGCTGATACACGTTTGCTTAATCCTACTCCAATGATCGCACCTGTGATGGTATGAGTAGTTGAAACTGGTATTTTAAAGTGTTCTGTCATGAATAAGGTGATCGCACCGGCTGTTTCTGCAGCTACTCCCTCTAATGGAGTTACTTTAGTGATTTTGGTACCCATTGTCTTGACGATCTTCCATCCGCCGCTCATGGTTCCTGCTGCAATCGATGTATAACACGCAATAGGTATCCATTCGGGGATGTGATTGATCTTTACCTTTCCTTCAACTACTGTATAACTAACCTGAAGCCAATGAGCCAAGGTATCCATTTCAAGATGGGCGTCTTTAAGGTATACAATGATCGCCGCTGCGATAATTCCCATTACTTTTTGAGCATCATTACCACCATGTCCAAGACTAAATAATGCAGATGAAACTAATTGTAATTTTTTGAACCACCATTCTGCACGTGAAGGATTTGCATAACGACAGATGTTCACAATGATTACAGTAATAAAGTAGGCCATGATCATACCGATTATTGGCGCCAAAACTATAAAAGCTGCAACCTTACCGATCACGCCTAAATTGATCACATCTAATCCTCCGTGTGCAACTGCAGCTCCTGCAAAGCCTCCAATAAGGGTATGAGATGAACTGGAAGGAATTCCAAACCACCAAGTAAATAAGTTCCAGCAAATTGCTGCTAACACTCCCGCAAGAATTACCACGAGATTGATATTCATTGTATCAGCAGTTTTGGCTACTGTATCTGCAACATTTAAATTGAATATCCAGTAAGCAAGAAAATTAAAAAAAGCTGCCCAAACAACTGCCTGGAAAGGGGTTAAAACTTTGGTAGAAACAACCGTTGCAATTGAATTGGCTGCATCATGAAATCCATTGATATAATCAAATACTAATGCTAAAACAATGATTACAATTAAAAGTGTAAATCCCATAAGGCAGATGTAGTATTGTTTTGAGGTTCTTAAGCGTTCTTTACAAGAATGGATTCAAGTACATTAGCTGCATCTTCACACATATCAGTGGCAGTTTCAAGTGCAGAAAGCACTTCTTTATATTTGATCAGATTAACGGCATCTTTTTCATTATCAAAAAGATCTCCAACTGCTTTATCAAAAACATAATCAGCTTGATTCTCAATGCTGTTGATACGCACGCATGAATCTGCAATCAAACGTATATTTTTTAAATTACGAAGCTCATGTATTGCTTTATTAAGGTCTTGGCAAGCTTGTAAGATTAGGTTGGAAAGTTCTTTGATAGGAGGAGTAATAATCGTTAAATTATAAAGGTCCATACGACTTGCTGATCCATGAATATAGTCAGCAATGTCATCAATAGCACTCGCTAATCTGTGTATATCTTCCCTGTCAAAGGGGGTAATGAAATTTTTACTTAGTTCTAGGTGTATTTGGTGAGTGATCTCATCTCCTGTATGCTCCAGATCTGCTATGTCTTTAAAAAGTTCTTTACGCCTTGTAAGGTCTTCAGTATTAACTGCTTCTACTAGCTTTTCACCCAATTTTATCAGGTTAGCGCTATCTTGTTCAAACAGAGGAAAGAATTTTTTGTCTTTAGGAATAAAATATTGAAAAATACTGTTTAATGACATATCTATGATTTTTAATATTCTATAAATCTACTATAACAATGTTAAGTTAATATTAACTTATTGGCAATTTCTAGGCTCTGGCGAGTGTAAATCCAAAAGTTGACCCAATATTTTCTGTACTTCGTACAGTAATGGTTTGCTCATGTGCCTCAACAATATGTTTGACAATGGCGAGGCCCAATCCTGATCCTCCAATGTCTCGTGAGCGACTTTGGTCGGTACGATAAAAACGTTCAAATAGCCTTGGGAGGTACTTCTCTTCAATACCAATTCCGTCATCAGTTATTTCAACTAATATTTGATCATGTAACTGGAATGTTTTGATATAGGTATTACCCAGATTGTTACCGTATTTGAATGAATTACCCAACAGGTTCACTAAAACCTGTCTGATTTTTTCACGATCAGCATTTACCCAGGTAGGCGTTTTATATTTTTCCTGAAAGTGAACGGTTATATTATATTTTTTTGACTTTAACTCAAGTGAATCATTAACCTCATTGATTAGTTCAACCAGATCAAATTTTTCATATTGAACAGGTAGTTCGCCACTTTCTAGTTTCGAGATCGCATCCAGATCTTTGATGAAAGATGCAAGCCTGTCTACATTTTTAGATGCCTTATCAAGAAAGCGCTTTGCTAGTTCAGAATCTTCAATATCTCCATCTTGTAACACCTCAATATATCCCTGTATAGCAAAAAGGGGTGTTTTTAATTCATGAGAAATATTAGACAGAAATTCTCTTCTGAATTTTTCCTGTTCCTTCAGCCGCTCAATCTCAGTTTTTTTATCTCTTGCCCACTCTTTTACTTCCTGTTCAACATCATTTATCGGATCGGCACTTACGTATTCACCCAAAGCATCTTTTAGGTCTTTGCCCAACTTAAGATTATGGATCAGTTTATAAATTAGCTTAATCTTGCTGTATACAAAACGCTCGATCAGATAATAGAAAACGAGGTAACTGGTTACCAGTGAAACAAAAAATGTGATCACTGAATCTAAAATTATCCCCTGAAAATAAAAGTTGATTATCGATAATGATAATGCAACTGTTAATGCATTGATGAAGACGAGTACCCATAGTTTCATTCCGCAAATTACTACATATATTTTTATTGTAATTATTTACTCTGATTTTATGTGGTAATGATTTAAAAAAGACGGAATTGAAATTTTTGAATTTGATTGTTTGCCCAATCATTTGCATTTTAGGTTTTAATAGTTGAATGAGGCCCAATTCAATAGATATTTCGATTTTAGCTGAGTCTTATTTCCCAAAAATGTTCTCTTTGCAACCTACATAAAAACCTCACCATGGGTCTTTTTTACTAAACTTTCTGTTAAAGACGGGAATTGGTTCAGGGTATAAACTGCCATGTCTGATACAAAAGTGCTACCAAATAACTTTTGTATCAGTCTCCCGCTTTTCAATCTAAGTGCAAATTGTTTTTTCCATCTAAGCGTATAATCCTGTTCTAGTGCTGTTCTGTTAATGTCAGATCCTTTTTTTGCAAAACGCATGATACTTTCGGCGAGTATTTTGCCTGAATGAATGGCTATAGCCATACCATTACCGCAAAGCGGAGTGATCATTCCGGCAGAGTCACCGCAAAAAAGTAAATGATTTTCTGTTAGCGTTTTCTGCTCAAAAGATATTTCATTGATTACCTCGGGCTTTTCAAAAAGAAATTCCGAATTTTTAAACAGGTTGCGCAAATGCGGGTTCCTAAAAAGTACCTGCTCCTCCATCTCAGGAATGCCAGAATATTTTTTGAGATTGGCCGTTTCAGAAAGATAACAAAGACAGTATTTATCATCTTCAATCTTACTTACCCCGCAATATCCGCCCTGAAAATTATCGAGACGAATCAGATTCCCCGGAAGGTCTGTTTTAATATGGTATTTAACACCCAAATATGGGCTTCTTTTGTAAAAGAAGTTGCGAGTTAATTTTTGATCCAGGTTAGATCTTTTTCCGTAAGCTGCAATGGCTATGCCTGATTCAAAAACCTTGTTTCCGGAGGTTGAGACTTTGAATTTTTCTTCAGTAAAAACAAGATCAATGACCTTTTCAAAGATAAATTCTACACCCAGACTTTCTGCATGCTGATAAAGTAAATGATCAAGTTTGAAACGACTTATACCAAATCCGCCAAGGTCGAGATCGGCTTGAAGCATCTTTCCTGAAACAGATGTCACCGCTAATCGGTTTATTCGGGAGGTACCCAGTCCAGAAATCCCAATATCCAGCGATTCTAAAAATGGTAAAACCTCATTTGATATATACTCACCACAAACCCTGTGAAATGGGTAGTTCTTTTTTTCTATCAATCTTACCTGATATCCATTCTTCTGTAAAAGAATAGCAGAGGTCAAACCTGCCAGACCACCGCCAACAATCAGGACATCACTCACCTTCGTTTCCAGGATTTTTATTTATTGACTCCATCTTTTTGCCGGATGCTATGCATACCTGCCATCTGAATGCCCACATCCATTGTATTGAATAATGTTTAAATCCTCCATTTTTGAGCATTTGATTTATTTCTGCCCGTTTAAAACTTCGAAGTACCGAGAGTTTTGAATCATGCTTAACCATTTCAGACTTAGAAAATATAGCGGTAATTAGTGCTATGGAATGGTAGGCAAACCAATGTCTATGGAGGTCATTGATCACTACATAAGTGCTGGCACAATTGGCCATCTTTTGAATCAGACTGATCCAGTTTAAATCTGTAAAATGGTGCGTAAAAAGACTTGAAATAACGATATCAAATTGATTTGTGAGTAGTTGTTCACTCATTACATCGGCCAAAATATAGGAGATCTCCGGAAAATCTCTTGATTTTTCTCTTGCATATTCTATGGCTGATTCTGTAGCATCAACGCCTACCAGACTGATTTTCAAATTGCGTTTGCGAGCCCATTTTGCAATTACTCTTAACGAGTCTCCACCACCACAACCCCAGTCGCTTATGCACATACCATTTTTTATTCCGATCTTTTTGAACGCATTAAAAAAAACAGTATAACCTCCAAGTAGTTTGTTCACTACTTCAAGTTCATCCATGATTGGGTCGATGATGTCATGGCCAAGAGAAAAATCGTCCATCATTTCATCTTCTGTACTTCGGTGTCTGAAATCAGGCATTGCCATTTCTTTTTAAGATCATTGATTCAACTGTTAATCCCGGCCCAAAGGCAAAGCCCATTATATTTTCACCATCAATCCCCGTAGGGTCCACCATTAATTTTTTTAAAACAAATAGTATTGTTGCAGATGACATATTGCCGTATTCTCTTAAAACTTCGTAGCCAAAACGATTAGACATCTTTGAAAATCCTAATGCACTTTCTGCGGCTTCCAGAATTTTTCTACCTCCCGGATGAACGGCGAACCTATTGATGTCTTTGATTTCGAGTTTCGCTTTTTTGAGTAATTTATCAGAAATGGATTGAATATGTTTTAAAATTAGCTTAGATACTTTTGATGATAGTGTCATTTCAAAACCTGCATCGCCAACATACCAGCCCATTTCATTTTTAGCTTCTTTCAAAAATTCAGAATAAAAAGTATCAAGTGTAAGGCAGTTTTTTTTGTTCGTTCTTTCAAAACTATTTTCTACAATAAGCGCTGCCGCTCCATCAGAAAATAATGAATTTGCAACCCAGTTATCAAGCGTGTTTGCCTTTTGAAAGTGTAGTGTGCATAGTTCAACAGAAACAATCAAAACTTTTGCCTTCTGGTCTGCACGACAGATATAATCGGCTACTTTTAGCGCATTTAATGAGCCATAACAACCCATGAAATTAATACAGGTTCGTTCTACGTTAGCATTTAAACCTAGTTTTTCAACCAGTTCAATATCTATACCCGGAGCATGCATTCCTGTACAGCTTACGGTTATGAGGTGTGTGATCTTTGACGTCAGGTCTTTGCCATGATCTGAAAAACAATCTTTAACCGCCTCAGCTGCTAAATCTGAAGCGGTAACCTGATATAATTGCAATCGGTCGCGTGTTCCGGGAAAAGGTTCAAAATCTTCGGTCTTGCTAAAGAAGGTGTTCTTATAACTTTCTGATTCGCCAAAATCTGGAATCACCGAATACCGATGTTCAATTCCAGAATGATCATAGATTTGCTTCAATCTGGAGGCATTCGTAGCATTCAGGCCAAATGCTTTTATCATGAACCTATAGATATCATTCTGTGGGATCCGGTATTTTGGGTTGGCGGTACCAATCGCGCTAATGCAACTACTCATAATTAAGTAAAATACTAAATTTTTATCTTTTTGGATTTAAAGCGCAATAGATAGACCATAATTAATTGATAATAGTTCAAAAGTACCCGATTGCCTTATTAAATGTTATTTTAGTAAATGAATATTATCAGAAATTTCTTTCCGAGTGCATCTGCTTTTTTGCATGTACGCTTGTTTTTTTCAGTATTTCTGCTGCCCGTCTTTCTCTTTGCACTTTCTCAGGTGCCACAGATCAATTTGCAGAATACTGTTTTAACATTTATTATTTGGCATTTATTGGTTTACCCTGCCAGCAATGGCTATAACAGTTATTTTGATAAAGATGAAGGCAGCATTGCGCTTTTAGAAACACCCCCACCTGTTGATAAAAGCCTGTATTATTTTTCTCTGTTTCTTGATATTCTAGCCCTATTGCTCACCCTATATGTTGGGTATATCTTATTTTTGGCAGTGCTATTCTACGGGGTAGTTTCTAAAATGTATAGCCATCCCACCTTCCGATTTAAAAAGTATCCTATAGTAAGTTTTCTGATCGTATTTATTTTTCAGGGAGCTTTTGTGTATTGGAGTACATATGCTTCAGTATCAGGACTTGATACCCTGCAGGGATGGAATTTGAATTTTACCCTTGCCGGATTGATCTGCTCCTGTCTCATTGGAGCTACTTATCCACTAACTCAGGTTTATCAGCATAAAGAAGATTCAAATCGGGGCGATTTAACCCTGAGTATTGTCTTAGGTATCCGTGGTTCTTTTTATTTCTCTGCACTGCTGTTCTTATTCTCTTCCATTTTGCTTTATTTTTATTGGTACAGATTAGAAATGAGCACTAATTTTTGGATTTTTCTTGCTTTGGCTTCACCTGTTTTTATTCTGTTTAGCAATTGGTTTTTTGCTGTTTACCATGACCCATCTAAGGCAAACTTTAAGAATATGTCGCGCATGACACTTTTGAGCAGTATAATGATGCTCATCTACTTT
>CAMDQV010000104.1 GCA_945906015.1 Pedobacter schmidteae
GAATTCAAACAGTGAAAATTATATTGCTGCAATGACTCGTCAGGGTAGTGCTAATTATAATATTTTGACTAACAGAGTTTGGTGGGATGCAAAATAAGTTAAGATCTGAAAGGAATTAGAAATTAATTTTTTTTGTCGAAATTGTTTAACGCAAATCCCATTTAAATTAAATAATAAACATTGCCTTTATAATAAGGCTTACAGTTAATTATTAAATCATGAAAAGAAGAAATTTTCTAGAGAAAACACTTACTACAAGCGGAGCTTTATTAGTTCCCGGAGCTTCTATTGCAGCAATGAATAGCAAGACTTCAGTAAATGAAGCACCAATAGATAAAAATGATAATGAATCGATTTTTGATGAAGTCATCATAGAGAGGCCTGTCAAGGGTAAACCTCACCTGGGTAAAGTTTTAGCTGTTATTCAGCCTCATTGTGATGATATCCCAATTTTTGCAGGAGGAACTGTAGCTAAATTAATTGACGAGGGTTATACCGGATATCTAATCAGAACTACCAATGATGATGCGGCCGGTAGCGGAAAGAACTATGGCGAGGTGGTGGCAAATAATGAATTTGATACTGAAGAGGTTGCGCGGGTTCTAGGTTTGAAAAAAACCTATCACCTAAATTATAGGAATCATAATATGGATGAGAATAACATTCAGGAAATCAAAGCCAGAATGATCTTCTTAATCCGAATGCTAAAGATTGATACTGTTATTTGTTATGATCCATGGGCGCCCTACGAAAATAATCCGGATCACTACATAACCGGACGCGCAGTAGAAGCCGCAATTACTCCTGCTGGTAGTCATTTGGATTACCCTGAACAGCTAGACCTTGTTAAACCACATGGCGTATCCGAAAGATATTTTTTTACTAGAAGAGGCCCACAATATGTCAATAGAATTGTAGATATTTCCAATTACATTGATAAAAAAGTTGAATCAAATATGGTTAATGTAACCCAAGGGCCAGCTGGAAATAATGGATCAAGGTTAAGAAAGAAACTTGCTGCCGAAGGTAAAAGTCTTCCTATTCTAGGCAATGATGATAGAACCGCTGATTTTAATTATATCAAGCATTTTGTTCTGGATATTGAATCACCAAGGCTAAGATATGCTCCTTCTGATAAAAAAATAGGAGAAAAATATGGTTTGGAATGGGCAGAAAGGTTTCATTATATAGGGCCTATTCATTCCAATCAGGATGATTATATCGTCAAAAATGCTGTTCCACTTAAAAAATAAGTTATCCTAATGCTCAAAGTAAAACATCTCCTATTCCTATTTATCGTTTTATGGAATTATTCGGTATCTGCTCAGCAAAAAAGTAAAGTCTATGGTATCATTATCAAAGGTGGACATATTATTGATCCTAAGAACAATATTGATGAAGTGCTCGATATAGCACTCAATGACGGTAAAATAGCGCTAATTGCTAAAAATATCAATGCTGATCAGGGCACTCAGGTGGTAGATGCCACCGGAATGTATGTTGCACCAGGTTTAATCGATATTCATTCACGTTTGGGCTCTACCCTTCCTGATGGATATACTTTTCGGGTTGGAGTAACAACCATTGTCGATGCCGGAGATTCTGATTATGAATCGTTCGCTAATTTTAAGAAGCAGATTATTGATAAATCGGGTACCCGGGTTTTAGCTTTCCTGAATATAAAGGGAGATGGATACAAAGGTGGTGCTTATGAAAAAAGTACAGGCGATAAAATAGCATCGGAGTCTGCAAAGCTGGCATTGGCCAATAAAGATATAGTTGGCTTTAAGATTGATTTTGTTGGTCCCGACTGGACTCCGGTTGACCGCGGCGTTGAGGCAGGAAATCTGGCAAATATGCCAATCATGTTAGATGGGGGTCGTAATCATCCATATCCGTCACTTAAAGATCTGTTTACCAAGCATATGCGACCAGGGGATATTTATACCCATACCTATACAATTATTGAAGATATCAATGCACGCGACATGATAGTTGATCAGCAGACCAACTTGATAAGGCCCTCTTTTCTGGAGGCGCAGAAGCGTGGTATCATTTTCGATGTTGGGCATGGTTCTGCATTCAGATTTTCAAATGCTATCCCTGCAATGAAGGCCGGTTTTGTGCCAAATACAATTAGTACTGATCTTTCATCTGGTAGTACAAACGCATTCATGAAGGATATGATGAATGTAATGTCTAAGTTTCTTGGAATGGGAATGAGTTTGAAAGAGGTAGTAAAAGCAAGCACCTGGAGCCCAGCAAAAGCAATTAAGCGAGAAGAACTTGGGCATCTGTCACCGGGTGCGATTGCCGATCTGGTTGTATTCAGTCTCAGAGAGGGGAAGTTTGGTTTTTATGAAACCGCAGGTTACAAAATGAACGGTATCAAAAAATTTGAATGTGAAATGACCATCAAAGATGGACGGATAGTATATGATCTGAATGGTATTGCTACACCAATTAATAACTTTTTTCGTGAAGGGAACCAATTTAGATGGTAAAACAGGAATTAAAACAAATCAACACTAGTGATATGAAATTAAAAAAAGTCTTCACTTCATTTATACTATTGATAGTGGTATTTATGGGCTATTATAGCTGTGCCTCCGCACAGGAAATTGATATTCTGTTAAAAGGCGGACAATTGATTGATCCTAAAAACAAAATTGATGCAAAAATGGATGTGGGCATTACCGGTGGAAAGATTTCACAGGTAGCGGCTGATATTTCTGCAACTAGAGCAAAAAAGGTCGTGGATGTGAGAGGTATGGTAATCTCTCCTGGACTTATTGATATTCATGTTCATGTTTTTGTAGGAACAAATAAGAAGCAGCAATACATGGATGGTCCTAACTCCCTTCCTCCTGATGGTTTTACATTCAGGTCTGGGGTAACTACAGTGGTTGATGCTGGCAGTGCAGGATGGAAAACTTTTCCATTATTCAAGAAGAATATTATCGACCAGAGTAAAACAAGGGTTCTTGCATTTTTGAATATCGTAGGCGACGGGATGGGTGAACATCAGCAGGACCGGAATGATATGGATCCTAGAATGGCTGCCAACTTTGCCAAATATTACAAAAACGATATTGTTGGCTTTAAGGTAGCGCATTTTGTCGGCCCACAATCAATTCCGGTGGATAGTGCAGTTGCTGCAGGAAATATCGTTAATATGCCTGTTATGGTAGACTGGAGAGGTTTGCCACCTGAGAATTCTTTAGAAGAGCTGTTGATGAAGCATCTTAGACCAGGCGATATTTTAACTCATAATTTCCATGCCGGTAAAAGCGCAGGTGCTACCGCCGCCATGTATAAAGAAGCTTTGGTTGATGCTAATGGCATAGTCAAACCATTTGTCTTCAGAGCCCAGCAGAGGGGTATTGTGATGGATGTAGGCCATGGTGGAAACGGTTTTGTATTTAGTCAGGCCGTACCGGCAATTAAACAGGGACTTATCCCTAACTCAATCAGCTCAGATCTTCACATTGGAAATATGAATGCCGGAATGAAGGATATGTCAAATATCATGTCAAAGTTCTTAAATCTGGGAATTTCATTAAAGGATGTCATCAAGCTATCTACTTGGAATCCGGCTATGTATATTAAAAGAATAGAACTTGGCCATTTAAGTATTGGTGCTGAGGCTGACATTGCAGTTTTCAAGGTTAGAACCGGTGATTTTGGTTTTATTGACTCTCATGGTTTCACCATCAGAGGAACTCAGAAGCTTGAATCAGAATTGACTCTCAGGGCAGGAAAAATTGAGTGGGATCTAAACGGGATCGGTAATCGGGGATGGACTAATAATTAAAATTATAATTTAAATAGTATAAATGACTCCATTAAGGGATCATTTGACAAATAAAAAAATGATAAGCGAATGAAACGAAGAGAAATTATTAAAGGCCTTACTTTATTGCCTTTTGCTGGAAGTACCGCAGTATCACCATTGAACAACTTTTCTGTTAATTCGAACGGAGTTAATGATCATGTGGAGCTTTACGGAATAATTGATGAGGAATCAGTGAAAAGGGGTGAAAACCTTCTGAAATCGATTGGTGTTGAACCATTTGTGAATTGCAAGGGTACCAATACTATCATGGGAGGCGCTGTGGTTCGGCCGCAGGTAAAGTTGGCGATGGAGTCGATAACGACGCTAAATGTGCAGATGGATGAATTGGCTTTTGGTATTGGAAAGAGGTTGTCAGAACTAACAGGTGCTCAGTGGGGTATTGTAACAGCAGGTTGTGCAGCCGGAATAAAGATGGTTACTGCCGCTTGTCTGACTGGTGGAGATCCCGAGAAATTACTCAGAATACCCGATCTGACAGGATTTGCTAAATCTGAAGTTATTATTCCTTTGTCTTCGCGAAATGTGTATGACCACTCGGTGAGAAATGCTGGTGTAAAAGTAATTACGGTTAAAAGTCTTGAAGAATTAGAAAAAAGTATTAATTCCCGGACGGCAATGATTTATATGACGCCATCAGAAGATGAATTTTCAATTCAGAATGTTTCAAAGATTGCGAGGCCATTGAACGTTCCTGTTTTTGTTGATGCGGCTGCTCATATTCTTACCATTCCTGATGTTCACCTTGCTCAGGGTGCTGACGTGGTTGGTTACAGCGGTGGAAAAGGAATCAAGGCACCGAGTTGTTCGGGATTAATTTTAGGCAGGAAAGATCTCCTGATGTCTGCCCATCAGGTAAATTCACCTCATCATGGTTTTGGTCGTGATAATAAGGTTGGCCGTGAAGAACATATTGGAATGCTGGCCGCTGTTGAGGCATGGGTTACCATGGATCATGTAAAAGAAATGAATACCTGGGTTTCATGGCTTGAAACTATAGGTAACAAGGTGTCAACTATTAATGGAGTTAAAACAACTATTACACGACCTGAACCTGAGTTAATTCACCACGTTACTCCATACCTGCATATCAGGTGGAATCCTGAGCAACTTCATGTTACTGGCGAAGAAATTGCGGAAGAACTTGGCACAATTGCACCAAGAATTGCGGTTCAGGTGGGTAAAGATGAAGCAGGAATTACAGGAATTACTTTGGTAGGATACATGATGATTCCAGGAAATGATAAAGTAGCAGCAAATCGTATTCACGAAGTCCTTTCCAGAAAAAGACAGCCAAAGGTAATTCAGGCTATGAAAAACCCTGTGATGAATATGGTTGGACTTTGGGATATGGAAGTGGAATACTTTAGCAGTAAAGTTACCCAACATTTGTTCATCGATACTCAGGAAGGAAACTGGATAACCGGGATGTTTAAAACAGAATTTTCAAGTCGGCCATTTACGGGGAGTATTGATGGAAATGAGGTCAAAATTTTATGTAATCTTTATTGGCCTGGAGATAGAATACTAACCACTATGCAGGGTAGTATCAGTTCTGGTGTCTTAACCGGAGAAATGGATTTTCATGAATTTAATAATGCAAAATTTAGTGCAAAAAGACATAAATCAAGTCCAAATAAAAAGCCGATTGAATATCCAAAGCATCGCCCGCAGTCAAGTTAGTACTTGATAATCAGTTTGTTTTGTTTTTTGTTTGCATTAGAATCTACCAGAAAGTGTTATATTGATTTTTCAACCTTTCATGATTTTTTTTGTGCAAGGGCTAATGATAAAAATAATATTAACCATTCAAAAACTAAAAAAATGAAAACAGAAAGAAGATCAGTATTAAAGAAATTAGTTGCCTCAATTGTAGGTGTTACAGGATTGGGTATGGCTGCCAAAGCTACTATCCTAACTCCTGAAAAGGAAGTTGGAAAAATTACAGAGTTTCAAGACGTGCCAATGTTTTCGAGTTATACCAAACATGGTAACATGGTTTATCTTTCGGGTAAAGGTGCACACACTGCACCATTTGAGATCAAAAATCATACAGAGATTGTTTTGAAGCGAATTGAAGATGATTTGATAAAAGCTGGATCTTCTATGGAAAAGGTGTTAAAGGTAAATGTATATCTGAATGATTTTGCTGATTATAAGGGCATGAATGAGGTATACAAAGGTCGTTTCGGAAGTAAGCCACCGGCTCGAACTACAGTTGCTGTTGCAAAAGGTGGTATTCCTGGAGATTCTATAGTTGAAATGGATGTAATTGCTTATATATGAATTCAAAAATTGTCTGCTCTTCTATGCTCCTCATAGTATGGGCCTTAATATGTGTTTCATCAGTCCTATATGCTCAGAATTATGATATAATTCTCAAGGGCGGCCATCTGATCGATCCCAAGAACAAAATCAATGAAAAAATGGATGTCGCCATTAGTCAGGGCAAAATAATTCGTGTTGCATCAAATATTCCACCTACTTATGCAAAAAAGGTGATTGATGTAAGTGGTTTATATGTTGCACCTGGGCTTATAGATATTCACGTGCATGTATTTGCTGGGACAAACAAAGAGCAACTCACTATGGATGGTCCGAATTCTCTTCCTCCAGATGGCTTTACATTGAAAAATGGAGTGACCACTGTGGTAGATGCAGGAAGTTCTGGCTGGAGGTCATTCCCTTTGTTTAAAAAGAATATTATTGATCAGTCGATAACGCGGGTTCTCGCCTTTTTGAATATAGTAGGCGATGGAATGGGTCTTAATGAACAAGATTCAACCGACATGAGCCCAACAATGGCAGCCCGCTTTGCTGAATATTATAAAGATGATATTGTAGGATTTAAGGTTGCTCATTACAATGGATTGCAGTCCATTCCGGTTGATAGTGCGGTTATGGCCGGTAAGCTTTCAAACAGGCCTGTAATGATTGATTGGAGAGGTTTGCCGCCATCAAATTCACTTGAGAATCTTTTGATGAAACACCTGCGTCCGGGCGATATTTTAACCCATATGTATCATGCGGGAAAGCGGTCGCCATCCTCACCGTTTTATAAGGAAGCTTTGGTTGATCAAAATGGGAAGGTTAAACAATATGTTTTCGATGCACAGAACAGGGGAGTGATTTTCGATTTAGGTCATGGCGGTAACGGCTTTGTATACTCTCAGGCAATGCCTGCTTTTAAACAGGGTCTTTATCCAAATTCTATCAGTTCAGATTTACATTCAGGGAATATGAATGCAGGTATGAAAGATATGAACAATATTATGTCTAAATT
>CAMDQV010000105.1 GCA_945906015.1 Pedobacter schmidteae
GTATAAACAGAAAAAGCGGACAATGTCCGCTTTTTCTGTTTATAAGATTACGAGGTAGATTATCTCCAACCTGCGTTTGAAGTATTAATTCCATCAGCTAAAGCCACTGTTCCAAATGTGTAAAAAGGAACAACCAAGCCCATAGTTTGCTGGGTTTTTGCTGGAATAGGGAAATGTAAAGGAGTACCTTTTTGTAATAGATCTCTTTTTCTCATTTCAAAAAATTGAATTCCCATGCCAGTAGTAAACAATTCAACATTACGCTCATGATGAATAGCCTGAACAACATCAGCAGAAACTGCTGCTACATCAGCCATTTGACCACGAGTTTTACGTGTACTTGCATTGATGATAGTTGCTGCACCAGCCAAGTCAGAAGTATAAGCTCTTGCTTCAGCTTTAAGCATATCATTTTCTGCCTTCATGATCTGTGGTTTTGGACCAACAGCTGCAATATACATTTCATCATATCTCTTGTTTCTGTATGGAGAATAGTGATAGTAACCTCTTGCTGCCTGGAACCACTGAGATGCAACATACTCAAAATCAGTGACTAAGCGCTTATCTATAGGAGCAGTTGATGCTTTTGGATAAGGGAATGTTGAAACATCGGTCCAATGCTTAGGCATTGTTGGATCCATCATGTTCACAACATAATTATCAGTAACACCCCATCCCTGATAAACCAGGTAATCACCTGCTTCATCATACCATTTAGCGTAACCATCCTGCATTACAATAAAATCAGAAGTAAGTCCACCATCAGCATAAGTTTTCACTTTTGCCCAGTTAACCGCTGCCAATTGAGTTTTGTTACGTGGAGAATAAGCCAAAATTCTGGCTGCATACGTATTAATAAGTTTCTTAAACTCAACATTTGAATAATCCTTATCAGCACCCATCCATCCCTTAGGAATAGTAAATGTATTTGCAGTAGCCAAAGCAGCAGCTTCATCAAGATAAACTAGAGCTGATTCTGCCACTTTGGTGTAAGCTGATGCTGATGCTAAAGTAGCTTCTGCAATCACAGTTTTCTCATCAACGATGAAAGCCTTATCAAAAACAAGACCAAGGTTACCGTAACCTACACCCTGAGCAAACCTACAGAAAGCCTTGGTTCTTGCATTATCTGCACCATTAGCGCCCACATTAACACCTGTTCCTAAAGCTTTTAACACATCTGATGCAGTATTAATAGCAGAATACATGTTGTTCCAAAGAGCAAGCGTAGTTCCATTATAGCTATATGTTGGAGCATTATTCCAAGAATTGTTACGAGGCTCCCATGAATTATCTCTCATTCCAAAGTTACCCCATGAACAAGATACATTATCAGCAGCAACAGCCAACATAGGCTGCGTGCTACCAGCACCATGTTCACCATTATAGATGGTGACATACAGTCCGCTGGCAAGATTCTCAAGAGCTGCTCCATTTGAGAAAACTTTATCAAAATCGGGTTGATTATCGTTTTCTACTTTAAGAAGATCCTTCTTACACCCTTGCACCAAAAACAGAGCGAGGGCAATTGCGTATATAAATTTTATTTTTTTCATAATTGTCTTTTTTAATCTTAAGAGTTAAAAATCCATCGAAAGTGAGAATGCATAATTTCTGAAGTTAGGATATTTAGAAGTTCCGTCATACGGTTGTCTAATACTTCCAACTTCAGCATCATATCCACTGTAATTATCAAAGCTAATCAGGTTACGACCTACAACTTTTGCAGTTATACTTTTAACAACACCACCAAACACATCTAAGCTTTTAAGTGGGAAAGTATAGCCTAAAGCCACCTCTCTAAGTTTAAGATAGGTTGCATCTTCAACCCAATAAGCATTAGGAGTATTTACATCGTAGAAATTAAGGAAATAATCATAAGCCTTTTTATCAGCCTGTGCTACTGCACTCTGATCCATTTCAGGATTTCTTAAATCTCTGGTTAACCATTGTCCTTTCGCATTGTAAATATTTCCACCTTTCTTAAGATCAAGTAAGAAATAAAGAGTTGCACGCTTATAATTGAACGTGTTTGCTAAGCCCATATTGAAGTCAGCATTACCATCTCCTATTTTATCAAACAAGATCGCACCTTTTTCATCTAAACGTTTGATCGCTTTTTCTGTGATCTTGCCTTCAGTTCCTGCAGCAATTACATATCCTTTTGAGTTGATAGCATAATCAGCAATCGTTTTTCCTGCTGGAAGTTGCTTGCTCATCTGATCAAGGCTTTGTACCCATGAATGACCATACATTGATCCGTATGTTTCATTTCCTTTGATATAGAACATCTGCTGGCCACCACCATCAGTACTACCAAACACATAGGGCGCAATAGGAAGGTCAGTGATTTTTTGTCTGATTCTAGAATAAACCAGGTTTGAGCTCCATGAAAAATCTTTTTTCTTGATCCAGTTAGCTGAAAGACTAAATTCTAAAGTCTTACTCTCTACTGATCCAGCATTTTGAAACTGGCTAGTGAATCCATTATTAAGGAATCCTAAAAGAGGAACATTTAAGAATTGATCATCAGTAACTGACTTGGCATAAACAGCTTCAAATGAAAATTTCTTTAAGAAATCAACATTCAAACCAACTTCTGTTTCAGCAGTTTTAGATGGCTTTAAACTTCTGTTACCTTTTTGAACAGCTGCTGCTGAACCATTATTTAAAGTAAAGGTTTCATATTGCCAAGCAAAACCTGGACGAATACCAGCAGTTCCGTAAGCAGCTCTAACTTTTAACTCATCAATACCTGGGATCTTAACATCCTCAGAAATACGGTAAGCACCTGAAATCCTGTAGTATGGATTCCATCTTTGTTCTGAACCAAAAAGTGATGAACCGTCATAACGGTACATACCATCTAATAAAAACTTGTCTTTATAATCAATTCCTAAGATCGCAAAATAGTTTTGTGCTCTTTCAGTTTCATTATATGAACCCGCATCATTAATAACCGCGAAGTTATCATAAGTAGGTATACCGGCAACACCAAATTGAGAAGATGAAACCTGATAGTTTTCGTATCTGCGGTTTTCATATAAATAGGAAAGTTTACCTCTCAAAGTAAGATCTCCAAAATCTTTAACCATGTTTAAAGTGGCTTGAGTGTTTTGGCTATTTCCTTCTTCAGAATAGTCCTGTAAGTTTCCATTGGTATATGACATACCATTGGTTGCTGCTGTACCACCTGTTGGAGTCCAGTAATCTTTTGGATTATAGTTACGATAACGGTAATTACTTCTTTCCAAAGAATGACTTACATCAAAATTTGCCCATGAAGTTACTCTTGCATTTAATGCAAAGTTACCAACCCAATTGAATTTCTTATCCTGTCTTTGAGTTTTGTAAAGCGTATAAAGCGGGTTAGTTGTTTCACCACTCCAATGGTTCATACGCAAATAGTATGGCTGTCCGTCTGGGTTGAAACCATTAAGATTAACATCAGGCTCTGCTAATGCAATGTTAAAAAAGATACCGCCACCTGATCCAGGATATTCAGTATTCGTATTAACTATTAAATTTGACGTGCTGAATTTTAACCATGGAGCAAGCTGCTGATCTACGTTAAAACGGAAGTTTTGTCTAGTATACCCGTCAGTCATTTTGATAATGCCATCCTGAGAGTTATTTTCAAATGAAGCATATACACCAGTTTTATCAGTCCTTGAAGTCATAGACACGAAATTGGCATAGTTAATACCTTTATTAAAGAAGTCGTTCTGCTGATTACGAGTTACACCATAAGGATTGTCCATATAATGGTCAGCCTTTGGAACTCTGTTACCTGCAATTAACGGGCTATGTCCGGCATCACGATATCCTGCTGGATAGGTTACACCTTGATACTTAGTGAAAGTACCAACATACTGCTGATAATCTGCTGCAAGAGCAAACGGATGGTGAGTTGAAAGATCTAACGTATTTGCAATTTCCTGCGTACCTGCTTCATTACGTACATTCACTTTAACAGTATTTAATCCAATACTATTACCTCTTTTGGTAGTTATTGCAATTACACCATTACCAGCTCTTGATCCATAAAGTGCTGATGCGGCTGCACCTTTAACAACTTCCATAGATGAAACGTCATCTGCATTCACATCTCCAAGAGATCCTGTATAAATAACTCCATCAATCAAAATCAATGGTCCTGAACCTACGTTGTTCAAGTTATTATCTGCTCTTAACTGAATATCAACTCCAGAGCCAGGGCTACCACTTGAAGAACTTGTTCTGATACCAGCAACTTTTCCGGACAACGAGCCTGCTAATGAAGTTCCTGTTACAGCGTTTAATCTTTCTTCGCTAACCTTTGTAACTGAAACTGTCAGTTTTTCTTTTGTAGTTGCACCGGCTACACCAGTAACAATTACTTCTGATAACTGTTTTGCATCAGTAGTTAATTGTACGTTAACTGTGTTAACTGAACCTATTGAGGCTTCAAGAGTGGTGTAGCCAATATAAGTTAATGTTAATGTGGTACTACCACTTGGCACACGAAGGCTGTATCTACCGTTTCCACCTGTTGAGGTTCCAACGTTAGTGCCTTTTACTTTAACACTGACTCCAGGTAATGGTAGACCGTCCGTTTTGTCGGTCACTGTTCCTGTAACAGTGCGTTCCTGAGCTATAGCTTGAAAAGCTATAAATAACAGCAAGAACAAACTTTGTAGAAGTTTTTTCATACTAATTAATTTGAATGATTAAAAATTAAAATTGATTAATTATTGGTAAATTATTGGTAAATTATTAATAAAGTTGGGTAAGTTTATTGTTAACACAAAGATAATTAAGTGTTATTTTTGTTTTATGAACATAACTATCTAATAATCAATGATTTATTTTAAAAATCGAAAAGAAAAAATAAATGAGAATCAGTACTATTAATGCCTAAATTACTCATATTCAGGCAAATAGTCTTAAATTCCAGTTAATTACAATTAGCTTTAATGGTGCTAATTAAACAGAATATATACTGAATAGACTAACAGTTTGCTGGAATAAATTAAAAGGATAAAACTAGGGCCGAGGCTACATCGGTTTTTTATTTTAAAGGATGGTTTAAAATAAAAAAAGGAGAGCCTGAATAGTAAAAAAAGGAGATCTAACTGAAACAGCTAATAAGGTTAAAATTTTTAAAACATAATACCTGAAACCAAATTCAGGTATTCTGAAAAATTAATGCCCAACCATAAATACAGCATTACTGAATAACAGTTTACCATTCTCCCAAAAACTTCGAAATAGCGGGTCATCAGCTAAATATACTACTGAGCCATTCCCAATTTCCTGAACACCAAAAATCAAACCATCGCTTAATTTTTTCCTGACTTTGGAACCTACAAAACCGGTAACATAATTATCTTTCTTAAAAACTCCAACATTCCAGCCTTCACTCATGTATTGATAAACATTATCATCAAGCTTTAGGGTATAATAGAAATCAGGAAAACCAAAAGCAAGAGGATGGGTATTATCTAGATCTACTTTATATATAGCACCTGGAATATTTGTTTGAACACGTTCTCTTTCTCGGTTTTCATAAGATTTAAGTGCTTTATAAGGATCAACATCCTTTTCTTCTTTCTTTTCTTCTTCCTTATTTTTAATGTCAAAACCTTTTACCCCAACCAGTTGAGATACAGCAGCATCCATGGCGATAAGCTTTCCGCCACTGCGTATCCATTGCAGCATTTTTTCGTTTCCTAAATCAGTATATTTCCCATTAGGTAAAATAAGCACATCAATGCTTGACCAATCGATGCGGTTAAGATCCTGTGATCGAACTACACTAATCGGATAGTTAATCTGTTGCTCAAAAAAATGCCAGATCTCTCCAAAAGCTAGTGAAGAAGCCGCCTCGCCGCTTACAACAACAACCCTTGGTTTTTTGATATACCGAACCTTATCTGAGCCAAGATCTGCACCCTTATCTACAAAAGCTGAAGAAATTGGCTGTAAAGCAATACCTGATTTGCTGGCTAGTTCTGTTATTACCTTCTCAAAACCTCCATCAAGGTTTGAATTTCCATTACGCGCAATAATCAATGAACCTGCATTGAATCTATTACCCCCGCTTTCGAAAGCAATTTCAGAATACCGAACCTTTATATTTTTACTTAATAATTGGGCTAGAAACTTAGCATCTGCCAGCGAATTCCAGTTTGCAACGTAAGCAACCGGATTTGACAGGCTAGAGATAGTTGAAGTTTGTACTTCAAGAGTACTCATCAAAGGACTTAAGGACTCTTTACTAGCGAATGCTTGAATTCCGTGGGCATAGGGCAAAGACCATGCAGTAATGTCGTAGGTTGCAGAGTCAGAAACAAAGGTATTAGGTTCAAATAATACTTTTAAAAGAACAGATTTTGGTTGATAAGCACTGATAACCATATCGGTTTTGTTAACCTTAATATTCTCAGACTTTGCTGTGAAGTAGTTGAAAGCCTGTGCTCCTTTTGCCGACCCATACCCAAATTCAATTCCATTGCGTTGTAAAAGCGTAGCCAGACTTTTGAGTTTTTCAGGATTATCTCCCCGAATAATATAAGATTTATACTCGCCAGGAGGGTTTGTTTTACTGCTGGCAAAATAATTACTGAACTCATTCAATGCCTTTTCTGCATTTTTTGATGACGCTTCGACTGTAGAAAGTCCGGTGGTAAAATGATGGTCGATACGGTTTTTTAAAGTAAGGGTATCCCCTTCTGAATTAATAATTGCCAATCCGGCTCTTCCTGAACCTCCTTGTTCAAAGGTCATACCTACAGAACCATTATAGATTGCATAAGTATCACCATAAGATGGATATAAAAGATCAAAGCGCTCTTTAGTAAAATACATCCAGCCTTTTTCATCAAAATAACGGGCATTGTTTTTTCCGATGATGGTTTGAAATTCTCTTTGCCATTTACTAATATCCTGGTGATAAGGTTCTGCTGCTGGAGCAAAAAAATAGGGCTCATCAACCCCTTGTTCATGAAAATCTACATGAACTTGAGGAAGCCATTTATTAAATACTGCCAGGCGCTGCTGACTTTCTATTTGAGACTGCCATGCCCAGTCGCGGTTAAGGTCGAAATAATAATGGTTTGTTCGTCC
>CAMDQV010000106.1 GCA_945906015.1 Pedobacter schmidteae
ATCATTGGCTCCTATTTTTACAACTATTATCAGTATAACCCTAATTTTGAAGGTTATTTCAGTACCATTTGGGATCAAAGTAGCAAAAGAACAGCTGCAGAATTTGTACTTTATCAAAGTTTAGTACATATGGTCCAGTTTCCTTTTGAACATATTGGACACTTATTCCCGGCAAGCCTGCTAATTTTATTTTGTTTCCATAAAAATTTTATAAACGGAGTAAAACAAAATCCTTTTTTAACCTTTATTTCTATAGTTTTCTTAGCCAATATTTGGGTTTACTGGCTATCCCCAATAACAAGGCCACGGTATTTGATGATGCTGTACCCACTATTATTCATTTTATGGAGCCATGCCTATTATACCTACCGAGAACAACTTCCCGTTATCACTAAAATAGTTGATCGAATCTTGCTAATTCTTGCTCTGGCCGTTTGTTTAGGTATACCCGCTGCATACTTTTTTGAGCTCCAGAGCTTTGTAAACTATCTGAATATCAAGATTGTTTTTCTGTTATTGATCAGTATTGGGATTACTTTTATGATCTGGCGACTCAAAACAAGCAAGCTCATCCCATTTATTACATTGCTATTAGTAGTGAGATTGGCTTTTAGCTGGTTTATAATTCCCTACAGACTAGAACACATGGAGGATAATTATTTCCGTGAAGCTGCCGTAGAAATGGGTGCGATTACCAAGGGCCAAGTACTTTATTTTTATCAATATCATCCTGCTGAGGCTGATATCCCCTTTCATGATAGATTAATTTTTTACCTGCAAAAAACACGGATGAAACAGGTGAAATTTACCGAAGACGATGCCAAGCCAGGTTATTATTTTACCTTTGATCGGGATTTAAAAAATCGGAATGCACTCGTGATAAAATCGTATAAAAACCTCAAACTGTTCCAAATAAAATGAGAGAACTTTCTGTTGTGATTACCGTTCTCAATGAACGAGATAATATTACCCCGCTTATTGGAGCTATACATGATGCACTGAAAGACCTAGATTATGAAGTAATCTTTGTGGATGATGGTTCTGATGATGGCACCCAAAAACAAATTCGCGACCAGGCTAATGACCGCATCACGCTGGTAGAATTACGAAAAAATTATGGACAAAGTACGGCTATGACAGCGGGTATTGACCACGCCACAGGTACCTATATTGCCCTAATTGATGGTGATCTGCAAAATGATCCTTCAGATATCCCCCTCATGCTTCAAAAGATGAAAGATGAAGACTGGGATGTGGTGGCAGGAAACCGTGCTAAGCGTCAAGATGGCATGTTCTTAAGAAAAATTCCTTCAAAAATAGCTAATGCCATAATCAGAAGAATGACGGGTGTTTATATCAAAGATTATGGTTGCACGCTCAAGGTGTTTAAACGTGAGATTGCCGAAGATCTCGGTATTTATGGTGAGCTACATCGCTTTATCCCTGTACTTGCTAAACTTCAAGGAGCCAGCATTACACAGGTTGATGTAAAACATCATGCACGAATTCATGGAAGCTCTAAATATGGCCTAAACCGAACCTTCAAAGTTATGGCCGACCTGATTACCATGGTTTTTTTCAGGAAATATATACAGAAGCCAATGCATTTGTTTGGAAGCCTTGGCTTTATTTCATTTGGACTTGGAATTTTGATCAATACCTATTTACTTATCCTCAAATTAATGGGACAAGATATCTGGGGCAAACCGATCCTGATTCTAGGTCTCATATTTTTATTGGGAGGGATACAATTGATCACCTTTGGAATTTTAGCTGAAATTAATGTACGCACCTACTTTGAAGGCACAAACAGAAAAACTTACCAGGTAAGAAGAATTTTTAATGGAAAAAAAGAAGATCTGGAACATCGTTAAACTGCTGTTAAAAATTTCAATAACAGGATTATCCTTATATCTGGTTTCAAAAAAGGTCGAGTTTAATGATCTTAAAGATGCCTTTAGTAAGTCTAATCCGCTATTCTTGTTTTTAGCTTTTATAGCTTTCGTAATTTCGCAGCTAATTTCATCTTCCCGATTGAATACCTTTTTTAAAGGGATGGGTTTAAAAATTTCGGAGTTGTTTAATTTCAAGATCTACCTTTTGGGAATGTTCTATAATCTTTTTTTGCCAGGAGGCATAGGAGGAGATGGCTATAAAATATTTATGCTGCGTAAAAAATTCAAGATTAAAGGACGCAGATTATTCCAAGCTATCTTTTTTGACCGGCTGAGTGGATTATGGGCATTAGGCCTGATTATTTCGGCACTAGTTATTTTCATTCCCCACCTTGGAATTCCAAATTGGGTTCCGGTTTTGGTGGTTATGATTGGTACAATAGCCTATTATACGGTAATGAGAAAGTTTTTTAAAGATTACAGTCATAATTTCATTCTAACCCATATCAAGGCATTATTGGTTCAATCGATGCAACTAGTTTCGGTTATTCTTATACTTTTTGCATTAAACTTTGATGGTAAATTCTCGCCTTATCTCTTCATGTTTCTGGTATCATCACTAGTAGCGATATTCCCATTTACCGTTGGCGGTTTAGGCGCAAGAGAGCTGATATTTGTATATGGTGCTCAGTATTTTGAGTTGGACCAACATTTGGCCGTGATTATCAGCCTTTTATTCTACTGCATATCTGCCCTATTATCATTCAGTGGCATTTACTTTGTTTTTAACCCAAAAGAAATCGGTGTGAATAAGTTAGACCTGAAGCAGGATCTTGAGACTGAATAAAACATTAATGCTTGAATGATCCAGTACCTAAGATAATTTACCCTTGTACTATCCAATTGAAATATCACTATTGTGATCATGAAAAATTAAAGTTGTGTTAACATTGAATGTGTAACTTTAGTTCAGCCTTGAGCAAATACATTTCTGCAATTTAATTTCTGATTTTATTGGTAATGATAGCAGCAGAAATTGGTCGGTATTTTTGAATATATCCTAATTATTTAAACAAAAGCAATGAAGTCTGTACTCACATCAATTTTTGAAAACCTATCAAAGCTTAGTCTGAAATCATTAAAAATGATTGATCCAAGCAAGAGAAATTTTGCCATCGCCATTATTTTTATTACGCTAACCAGTTTAGCCGGTTGCGGAATAAATAAAAAGAATTGGACTATGAATACCTTATTTGAAAAGGTAAAAGACCAATTTAAAAATAGTTCAATTGTTGGGCTGCAGGAAGATAATACCCGGATTGTTGTCACTGCTCAACTAATTGATCCTGCAGGTGAAACTATACATTTTGCCGGCAGACCGGTAGATTTAGCCCTGAATAATTCAGGCAGCCTTCTAGCTGTTAAAAACAATACTTCTATTGTATTTATGAGCGCAGAAAACTACAAGGTAATACAAACACTGAAATTGCCCTCAGGAGGCCATACCTTTACCGGAATTACCTGGAGTTTAGACGATCAAAAAGTTTGGACCACGGATACCAAAGGATATTTACGGGCCGCACGTTTAGCCAATGGCTCATTTATCTGGGATGATACTATTTTACTACCGGGTGTGGATGCAAATGACAAAAGTGGTTCCTATCCTGGCGGCTTAACAATAGATCATGAAAAGGGCATTGCATATGTAGCCTTAAGCCGTAATAATACACTCGGCATCGTTAATCTTAAAACCAAGCAGCTTGAATCTCAGATAGAGGTTGGAATTGCTCCATACACGGTACTGATACAAAACAACTATGCCTATGTTTCCAATTGGGGAGGCCGTAAGCCACTATCCGCTGATAAAACCGGGCCTTCTGGTGGATCAAATGTTGTAATAGATCCCAAAACAGGAATTGCATCATCAGGGACAATCTCTGTGATTGATCTGAAAAGCAAAAAGGTTATCAAAGAGATCGATGTCCATTTACATCCCAGCGGCATGATTTCTTCGCCTGATAAGACCCAAATTTATGTAGCCAATTCCAATAGTGATTTGATATCGGTTATTGATACCAGAACCAATACCTTGATCAAAGATTTGAGTTCAAAACCGATGTCTGAGCTACCCTTTGGAAGCGCACCTAACTCGCTTACTATAAGTCGGGATGGTAAAACACTATTTGTGGCCAATGGGGGTAATAATCACCTCGCGGTAATTGACCTGATTAGCGGTAAGGTTAAAGGGCTTATCCCTACCGGATGGTATCCCGGTTCAGTAATATTATCAGCTGATGGCACTAAACTCATTGTGGCTAATATTAAAGGTGATGGCCGCCCTCAGGCAGGCTTACGAGACAAAGGCATTAACTCGCATGATTATTCGGGTTCAGTTTCCTTTATTCCGGTACCTAATTCTGAAAATCTAAGAGATTATACCATTCGTGCAGCTACCTCTATGCGCTTGCCAAAAATTACACAAGCTTTGAAACTGGAGCGTGTAAACGAAAGAATTGTTCCTGTTCCAACTAGGCCAGGCGAAAAATCAGTATTCAAACATGTACTGTACATCATTAAAGAAAATCGAACATATGATCAGGTATTCGGAGATCTTAGTCAGGGTAAAGGTGATAGTTCATTAACTCAATTTGGCCGAAAGGTAACTCCTAACCATCATGCACTTGCAGAGAATTTTGTACTGCTAGACAATACCTATTGCAATGGGGTATTGAGCGCCGATGGGCATCAATGGGCCAATGAGGGATATGTTACAGATTATATTGAAAAAAGCTTTGGTGGCTTTGTTCGAAGTTATCCGTACGAAGGCGATGATGCCTTAGCATTTGCTTCTTCTGGTTTTATATGGGATAAAGTTTTAGATGCCGGACTTACCTTTCGAAATTATGGGGAATTTGTAACGGCTAAGGTTGAGCCAGCCAATGCCAGCTGGACTCAACTATATTCTGACTATAAAAATGGGACAAGGAATGTTAAAATCAAAGCAACCAGTAAATTACATACCCTTGAACCCTATCTCTGCCCTACTTTTGTTGGTTTTCCAAGCTCCATTCCGGATGTATACCGTGCCGGAGAATTTTTGAAGGAATTCCGCGGGTATGAAAAAACGCATTCCCTACCCAATTTCATGATCATGCTTTTGCCCAATGATCATACCACAGGAACAAAAGAAAATTACCCAACTCCCCGAGCTCAGGTGGCCGATAATGATCTAGCATTAGGACAAATTGTGGAAGCGGTAAGTAAAAGTGAATTCTGGAAAGAAACTGCCATTTTTGTTATTGAGGACGATCCTCAGGCGGGCTTAGACCATGTAGATGGCCGCCGAACGGTAGCGCTTTGCATCAGTCCATACACTAAAAGAGGAGCAGTAATAAGCACTCATTATAACCAAAATAGTATTCTGCGAACCATTGAACTAATTTTGGGCCTATCACCCATGAGCCAATTCGACCTATTCGCTAATCCTATGACCGATTGCTTTACAAGTAAACCTGATTTTAGTCCCTATACCGCATTAGCTAACCAGATTCCACTTGATGAGATGAATCCTAAACTGTCAGCTTTATCAGGAAAAAAGAAATTTTGGGCAAAAAAATCAATGGAAATGGAGCTAAGTGAGCTTGATCAGGCAAATGAAGATACCTTAAACCTTATTCTATGGTATTCGGTAAAAGGATATAATACACCTTACCCTAAAATTGCAAGAAAATAATTTTGTTTGAAAAATTAAAATGCACTAATTATTCAGATACAGGGTTTTGATTTTTGTACCATTCATAAAATTTAAGCAAGCCAGTTTCAAGTTTAGTTTCAGGGTGGTAGTTTAATAATTTCTGAGCTTTACTAATATCTGCATACGTTTGGGGCACATCTCCAGCTTGCTCCGGCTGACGGTCAATAATGGCCTTCTTTCCGCAGATATTCTCTATTGCCAAAATTAGCTCGCTTAATGTAACCGCTTGGTGGTTTCCAAGGTTAATGATTTCAAAATCAGACTTATCATAATCTATTGCTGAAATAATACCTTGAACAGTGTCATCTACAAAAGTATAGTCTCTGCTGGTTGAACCATCACCAAAAACAGGGATTGCCTGCCCTTTAGAAATAGAACTGAAAAATTTATGAATAGCCAAGTCAGGCCGCTGTGCTGGTCCATAAACTGTAAAAAAACGAAGTGCTAAAAAACGGATCCCATATAAATGATGGTAAACATGGCCCAGCATCTCGCAAGATAACTTAGTTGATGCATAAGGACTAATCGGCATCAGTTTTTCTTCTTCATTCCAGGGCACATTCTGATTAATTCCATAAACACTGCTTGATGATGCAAATACAAACTGTTTGATATTTCTTTGGCGAGCCAATTCCAACAGGTTTTGGGTACCAGATACATTCACATCCTGAAAAACAATAGGATTTTTAATACTTGGTCTTACCCCTGCTTTTGCGGCAAGATGAACGATCACATCAATTTCTGACAAGGCTAAAAGATCATTCATATTCCGGACATCACCTTCAATAAAGCTGAAGTTTGAATTGGAAATGAAGGCCGACATATTTTTTTCTTTCTGCTCCCGGCTATAAAAATCATCGAAATTATCTAGGCCAATGACCTGAACATCGTCACTTTGCAACAAACTGTTAATCAGGTTACTTCCAATAAACCCAGCTGCACCTGTTATCAGAATTCGCTTTTTAGTATTCATATCTGCTTCAAAAATACAAAATTACCGCTTTGCTTTTGGCAAAATATAGTCCATCATAAAACCAGCAGCCAAAAAATTTGGTAACTTTATACGAGCAATTCTTGCAAAACCAGTTAATGATGAATGCAATAACGATTTCAATAATCTACAGGTAAAAAAAAACTGACTGAGCATTTTATCTAATAGGCAAGGAGCAAGAACAATTAACAAACAATTTAGCATGAATATTATACTAAGCGGTGCAAGTAGTGGAGTTGGATTTGAGGCAGTTATCGAGCTGATAGCTAATAGGCATCATCAGATCATAGCCCTAGCCCGAACAGAAGAAAAACTAAATAAATTACAGGAAATTGCATTTGCCTTAAATCCGGGATGCAATTTATATGTACTCAAATTCGATATTGCTCACGATAGCTATGAGAATATTCTCATTCCTTATGTAAAGCAAAAATTAGGCACTGTAGATGTACTGAT
>CAMDQV010000107.1 GCA_945906015.1 Pedobacter schmidteae
TGAAGGAATAGAGAATTTGCGCAGTGCGATCAAACGACTAAAACAGACGCTGACTTATAAGCGCTACCCTGAACCACTCCTTTAACCTCAAGACGCTTATCGATATAACTCTGGATTTGAGATTTCTTCATGCCCCAGTTCGGGGCGATCAGCAGATCAAAGTCAGCCAAACCAAAAAGGCGCTGTAAAACAATATCAGGACGCAAGAGCGGAATGAATTCGGCTATAAAGTCAGTGTATTCATCTATTGTAAATACCTTAAAAGGATCACGGTTATATTTTGTACCCATGATAGACCCTTTTACAATATGAAGATGGTGTAGCTTAACAAATTTAATCTGTGGGAACCTGTTTATTTCATCCGCATAGCGAAGCATCATTTCATGAGTCTCCCATGGGAATCCAAAAATAGTATGAACACAAATATGAACTTTTGAATTTTGAGCCAACTGAACTGCATTTACAAATTCCTGATGACTGCATCCCCTATTTATCCTTAATAGTGTATCATCATAGATCGACTCCATGCCCATCTCAAGATCCACATCAAAGCGATCGGAATAGCTTTCAAGCAAGGCAAGTTTTTCAAAGTCAATACAATCAGGACGGGTGCCTACCGATAAACCAACAATGCTGTTTGTGTTGATACTCAGAGCCTCATCATAAAGCATTTTTAGATAATGCGTTGGTGCATAGGTATTTGTATTGGGCTGAAAATAAATAATGAATTTTTCAGCTCTATAATTTTTAAATGCCCGCTCCATACCCTGTTCAATCTGCTCTCGAATAGTTGGCAATCTTCTTGAAAGTTCAGGCGTAAAAGAATCAACATTGCAATAGGTACAACCGCCATAACCCTTACTTCCATCGCGATTGGGACAAGTAAATCCGGCATCAGCAATTATCTTATATACACGCTGACCGTCATACTTTTTTTTAAGGTATGCGCCATAATGATTATAATTTTTTTGCCCGTAATCTAAAGGTGTTCCCAAAATTCTATTTTTGCAAAGATACAAAATTCAACCTTACCCTTAAATTAAGACAATGCTTTGGATATACTTTAAGAAAAAAACGCCTTGCAAAAGAAATTTGAGATGGAAATGCCAAATAAAAAAACAAATCGAAAGTAAATCAGTATAGAGGATCAATTCGAATCTAGCCTTACAATCAGAAAATAAGGAGTTGAAAAAATGATGCAATTAAAGGAAATGGAAATTCTGGGGTATCGACAACAACTCAAGTTCTCAAAATGCCATTAAGCATTTCACAATAAAGGCTGAATTCTTAAGATCGTAAGTTCTTCGCTTTCTGTCTTAAATTCCCATGTAAATTTACTACAAAATTCGGCATTCCAATTATTCTTACCTTTACAGAATAATCAGGAAAGCAAAAATGACCGAAGTTTATAAACCCAAACATAAGATACGTTTTGTGACTGCAGCTGCATTGTTCGACGGACATGATGCAACAATCAATATCATGCGCCGCATATTGCAATCCTCTGGTGCAGAAGTAATTCATCTGGGTCATAACCGCTCAGTACTAGAAGTTGTGAATTGCGCCATTCAGGAAGATGTGCAGGGTATTGCAATGACCTCATACCAGGGTGGACATAATGAATACTTCAAATATATGTACGACCTGCTGCAGGAATCAGGGGCCGGACATATCAAAATATTTGCAGGCGGAGGCGGAGTAATTTTACCCGATGAGATTCGCGAACTAAAAGAATATGGCATAACAGAGATCTATTCACCTGACGATGGGCGTAAAATGGGCCTTCAAGGAATGATCAATGACATGTTAAAACAATGCGATTTCTTGACCAGAACAAGCCTCAATAATGAACTTCAGGGAATCAGTAAACAAGATAAAAAGGCCATCGCTTCTGCCATAACGCTAGCTGAAAACCATCCGGAGCAGACCGAAAAATTTCTTCAAGAGCTTAAAAAAATAATTGATGGCAAAATTGTACCCGTTATAGGGATCACCGGGACAGGTGGTGCAGGAAAATCATCACTCATTGATGAGCTAGTGCGCCGTTTTTTGGTAGAAACTGATAAAAGTATCGCCATCATTTCAGTTGATCCATCTAAACGCAAAACAGGAGGTGCATTATTAGGCGACCGAATACGTATGAATTCTATCAATAATTCACGGGTTTATATGCGATCGCTGGCAACCAGACAAGCAAACCTGGCGCTTTCAAAATATATTCAGGAATCCATTGACATTTGTAAAGCAGCTGGATTTGACCTGATCATTGTAGAAACATCTGGCATCGGACAGTCGGATACCGAAATTACTGAACATGCTGATGTAGCCTTATATGTGATGACTCCCGAATTTGGAGCAGCAACACAACTTGAAAAAATCGACATGCTTGATTTCGCAGATATTGTTGCTATCAATAAATTTGATAAACGAGGTGCATTGGATGCGATCAGAGATGTTCGAAAACAATTCAAACGTAACCACCAGCTTTTTGATACCCCCGACAAGGATCTTCCCGTGATTGGGACCATAGCCTCCCAGTTCAATGACCCGGGAATGAATATGCTTTTTTCAGCATTGATGGCTTCCATTTTAAAGAAAATAGGCTTTGATTTTCATGCAAAAATGGAAATGAGCGCTCAGCCATCCGAGAAAACTTACATTATCCCACCCGATCGAACTCGCTATCTTGCAGAAATTGTTGAATCAAGTGCTGAATATAATTCCTGGGTAAATAAACAATGTAAACTAGCCCAACAACTCTTCCAAGTACATGGCACATTGGCTATTGCTTCTGAACATAAAAAAGAAGATACCATACTGTCGCTAAAAGAAATATACCATACGATGGAACAAAGTCTGGATCCTGAATGCAGACGACTTCTGGAAGAATGGCCCGAAACAATCAAAAAATATAAAGCAGACCATTTCAGTTATGAGGTTCGCAATAAAGAGATAAAACAATCTCTTTACACAGAATCCTTGTCAAAACTACGTATTCCGAAGATCTCTCTACCACGGTATGAGGCCTGGGGAGATATATTAAGATGGATCCTGACTGAAAATGTTCCTGGAGAATTTCCTTATGCTGCCGGGGTATTTCCTCTCAAACGTGAGGGCGAAGACCCTACCCGCATGTTTGCTGGCGAAGGTGGTCCAGAAAGAACCAATAAAAGATTCCATTATGTGTCATTGGATCAGCCAGCTCACCGTTTGTCTACCGCATTCGATTCTGTTACACTCTATGGCGAAAATCCGGATCTGCGCCCCGATATTTACGGAAAGATCGGTAACTCAGGTGTGAGCATTGCAACATTGGATGATGCCAAAAAATTATATAGCGGTTTCGACCTTTGCCACCCATCCACTTCCGTGTCCATGACGATCAACGGTCCGGCACCAATGCTACTTGGATTCTTCATGAATGTAGCCATTGATCAGCAATGCGAGCAATACATTCTTAAAAATGGATTACTGGATGAAACCAAAATAAAGATCGATCAGCTATTTAAGTCGAAAGGGATTTCGAAGCCTAGTTATCAAGGAGAACTACCTGAAGGAAATAATGGTTTGGGATTGATGCTCCTTGGGCTTACCGGAGATCAGGTATTGCCATCAGAAGTGTATGCCAAAATAAAAGCATTTGCCATCGCCAATGTGAGAGGAACTGTGCAGGCGGATATTTTAAAGGAAGATCAGGCACAAAACACCTGTATATTTTCTACTGAATTTGCATTAAGAATGATGGGCGATATCCAGAAATACTTCAGCGATAATCTGGTAAGGAACTTCTATTCCGTTTCTATTTCGGGATATCATATTGCTGAAGCCGGTGCTAATCCAATTTCACAATTGGCATTTACACTGAGCAATGGTTTTACATTCGTTGAATATTACCTGAGCAGAGGAATGCATATTGATGAATTTGCACCTAACCTATCATTCTTTTTCTCAAACGGAATTGACCCCGAATATTCGGTGATCGGGCGTGTTGCCAGAAGAATCTGGGCTAAAGCCATAAAACATAAATACAAGGGTAATGATCGTTCGCAGAAATTAAAATACCATATTCAAACCTCCGGAAGATCATTGCATGCTCAGGAAATCGACTTCAATGATATCCGTACCACGCTGCAGGCACTGTATGCGATTTATGATAATTGCAATTCTCTCCATACAAATGCCTATGATGAGGCAATAACCACCCCTACCGAAGAGTCTGTTCGTAGGGCGATGGCCATTCAGCTAATTATCAATCGCGAATTAGGATTGGCAAAAAATGAGAACCCTTTACAAGGAGCATTCATTATTGAGGAGCTGACAGAACTAGTGGAGGATGCCGTTCTTGAAGAGTTTAAAAGAATAAACGACCGTGGAGGTGTTCTTGGAGCTATGGAAACGATGTATCAACGAAGCCGCATTCAGGAAGAATCTCTTTACTATGAAACACAGAAGCATGATGGAACTTACCCAATTATAGGGGTAAACACTTTTCTGAATAAAAATGGTTCGCCAACAATTATTCCTTCGGAGGTAATTAGAGCTACCGAAGAAGAGAAAAAATTTCAAATTTCAGCTCTAGAAGCCTTTAAAAATCGGAATGATGAGGTTTCAGCAGCACTATTAAAAGATCTTCAGCAGAAAGCTATTGCCGGCCAAAATATATTCGACAGCTTAATGGAAGTATGTAAGGTTTGTTCGATTGGACAGATCTCGCATGCATTATACGAAGTTGGCGGACAATACAGGAGGAACATGTAATGCAGTTTTCAAATCCAGATATAGACATTTCAACACTTCCAAAAGCAGAAGAAAGCAAACTGCTACCGGTTGATGAGCGGCATTATACCGTCGTAATTTATTACCAAGTAGTGTATTGGATCATCTTTTTTTTAGCCACACTGATTGTAATGATCCTCAACAAAGAATTTCATAGCTGGATGATGGTTGGGATAACACTCTTAGGTTTTGCAGTTTTTTGCTTTCTCAGCTTCAGATTATCCTTTCTGAATTTTAAGAATAAGGCATACGCGTTCAGGGAGCATGATATCCTATTTCAGACAGGCTGGCTAAAAAAAACTCTTCATATTTATCCGTATAACCGGATTCAACATTGCTCAGTAGATGCCGGGGTATTTGAAAGAAATCTAGGTATAAGCAAACTCAAGATCTATAGTGCAGGCGGGAATAATTCTGACATTGTCATACCTGGACTAACACCTGAAGATGCCAATATCATGAGGGAACTGATTGTTCGAAAAAACCAGCAGTAATGAGTGTAAGTGATTGGGGCGAATTCCAACGTCAGCCATTTTTGGCTGTAGGACAGATCTTCTTTAAAACTTTTATTCAGCTACTAAAAGTCATATGGCCTTTAGTTCTTATCAAGGTACTGAGAGTAGACTCTGAACAGCGTATTCCTATAGACTTCTGGTTTATTCTAATTCCGATATTCATATTTATTAAAGCCCTCATCGATTATTTTTTCTTCAAATTCAGAATTACAGACGAAGAAGTACAGTTAAAAAGGGGAATTTTTTCCAGAAAACAGATAACCTTACCATTTCATACCATTCAAACCGTTCATATCAATCAAAGCTGGATTCAAAAGATCTTTAACCTCTCTGAATTGGCTTTTGATACCCCTGGATCTGGAAAGGCAGAAGTGACTATTCAGCTAGACAAACCGCAGGCAGCGCAGGTAATGACTTTTGTGATTCAAAAAAGCAAGGTTATAGAATCGGCAGAAAACAAGGATGACCTGATTTCCGAGCTTAGCTTTAAGGATCTAATCAAGATGGGAATAACGTCAAACCACTTTGAAACAATGCTGATCCTTATCGGTCTGTTTTTATCGTTCTTGAATAATATCAAAGATATTATTCCCGATGATAACGAAAAGCTGTTAGAAGATTCTACTAATAAGATCTTAGAAAGTAGTATCCTGTTTATTGCTATAGGAATACTTGCTATTTTCATTCTGACGGCTTTCGTTTCTTTGATCCGAACCACCCTAAGCTATATTAATTTCCAACTATCAAAAACTGTAAAAGGATTCAAAATCAGCAAGGGACTAATCAACAGTTCTGAGAAATTAATTCCATTCAAAAAAGTACAATTCTTATCATGGAAAACCAACTGGCTAAGAAAAACCATCGACATGTACCTTTTCGAATTTCATACCATTGGTGGTAAAGAGGTACAGAATAACCTGAGAATTAAAGTACCGGTTACCTCAGAATTTATACTTCAAAAACTTATCAAATCGTACTTTCCAGATATTCCAAAAGCGTTTGATAGTAATTTGAGGGTGCATTCATCCTATTTGTATAGAAACATCTTATTCTTTGGCATAATACCTTTTCTGGTACTCTCAATACCGCTCTTTCTGTTTGCTCATGAAAAAGCGATCTTGCTGTTATTTATACCATTTTATGTAATTCTATACTTTTGGCTATACAGTAAAAAATACCTCTTTTCATGGACCAGCAATCTCATCCATATAAAAACTGGTATTTTTGGAAACCGAACAATCGTTCTGAAATGGGAAAAAATCCAGTCAGTCAAAATTTCTCAAAGCTTGTATCAGCAGCGTAAATGTCTAGCCGACCTGATTATAAATACGGCAGGTGGAACTATTAAAGTGCCCTATATTCCATTGGAAGCAGCCAGAGAACTACAGAATTTTGCCATGTATAAAGTGGAAAGTAGTGAAGAGGGTTGGCAATAGATATTCATAACTAGAAATAGTCAACTCCTTCAATAATTTTTAAAATTAGTCAAGGGTTTAGAAACTTAATAGCATACAAGGATTAAATTAACCTGATGAATAATCCTGAAAAGGAGCCCCAATAAGGGGGAAAATTTATTAAAAGCTGGAACTAAACAAGATGAAAAAACAAATTTATAGTCATTGCTGGCTTCTGGAATAATGGACAGATAAAAAACAGATTTAAATAAAGTGTAATTTCTATACTACAGGCTTTGAAAACGTTTTTTAAAAACTATATTTATTTATAAAACAAAAAAAGACATCATGAAAAACGTATTATTAATTGTTTCTTTATTTTTGCTATCATTAGGTGCACAAGCACAGG
>CAMDQV010000108.1 GCA_945906015.1 Pedobacter schmidteae
ATGTTAAAGCTTAAATTTAATTGATCAGAAATTGGATTTGGGTATACCTTTACATTATTCAACACCTTGTCATTGGCAACAGGTTTAGGAGCACCCATGATCTTCGTATTCCCAAAAAAACTCTCTTTGGCAGGTTTAAATGGAATGAAATTTACCTTTACACCATTTTTAAGGTAGGCCGGTTTATTGAGTCTGGTATCCGTTATTTTGGTAGCAACCTTTGCTTTTACTTTTGACGAATCTGGCTTGGCTCCCTGCTGAATTTTATATGCATAGGTATTGCCAGCCATGAATATGGTTAGCACTATGGATATAAGAAAAATTCGCAGGTAGAGATTTATCATACGCAATTGCAATAAAAAAATAAATATAAGGCATTTTAAAATATACCAACAGGGTTTTGAGCCTTTTTAACAAAATTTAACTAAATCTAGTTTAAGATACGGATGAAAACCTCTATATGTTAGTTTAAATTTAAAAAAAATGATTAAAAATGAATGTATTATTTATACCGTTGTGATATTGTTTTTAAGATGTACTTTTGTCAACTAATTTTAGTCAAGTGTCAAACATAAAAAATTTCCAAAAGCTATCTGCTGCAGGTTTATTAATCAGTTTAGGTATCATTTACGGTGATATTGGAACTTCTCCTCTTTATGTTTTTAAGTCTATCATCGCAGATCGTATCATAACTGCTGATCTTATTCTGGGAGGATTGTCTTGTATTTTCTGGACATTGACCTTGCAAACCACTATAAAGTATGTGATAATTACGTTACGCGCCGATAATAAAGGTGAGGGAGGTATTTTATCACTCTACTCATTAGTCAAGAAAAAGGGTAAATGGCTGGTTATCCCAGCCATGATTGGTGGATCATCATTGCTTGCTGATGGGATGATCACACCGCCTATTACAGTTTCTGCTGCAATTGAGGGGTTAAGAATTTTTTATAAAGATATACCTACTGTTCCTATCGTAATAGTAATTATTTCTCTGTTGTTCTTGATCCAGCAATTTGGAACGTTTATCGTGGGTAAGGCATTTGGACCAATTATGTTTATATGGTTTACCATGATGGCCGTTTTGGGTAGTTTTTATCTTATTCAGTATCCTGAGATACTCAAAGCCGTTAGCCCTTATTATGCCTACGCTTTATTGTCAACTAATCCAAGTGCATTATTTATTCTTGGTGCTGTTTTCCTTTGTACTACAGGTGCAGAGGCACTATATTCTGATCTTGGGCATTGCGGACGTCCTAATATTCGGATTAGCTGGATATATGTTAAACTTTGTCTTTTATTAAATTATTTTGGTCAGGGAGTTTGGCTTTGGCAGCATCAGGGAAGTGCTTTAACTCCTGGCGATAATCCATTCTTTAGTATTATGCCTGAATGGTTCTTAATTGCTGGAATCAGTATCGCTACCGCTGCTGCAATCATTGCTAGTCAGGCTATGATTTCGGGTTCATTCACGCTGATATCAGAAGCAGTAAGACTTAACTTATGGCCGAAAGTTAAAATCAATTATCCAAGTAATCAAAAAGGTCAGTTATATGTTCCTTCAATTAATATTTTATTGTGGATAGGATGTATTATTGTAGTTCTGATTTTCCGTGAATCTCAAAACATGGAAGGAGCATATGGTTTAGCTATAAACCTTACCTTCATGATGACTACTATTCTCGTTACTGTTTTTCTAAAACGTAAGCAGTTTCCTAATTATCTAATAATTATTTTTGTAACGCTTTTCGGACTAATTGAATTAGGATTTTTTGCAGCTAATATGGCTAAGTTTCTTCATGGAGGATGGTTTACCTTGTTGTTAGCTTCTTTATTATTATCTGTCATGTGGGCATGGTATTCTGCAAGGAAAATCAAAAACCGCTTTGTGAAGTTTGTTGAGATTGATTCATACTACCCTATTTTAACTGAATTGAGTGAGGATGAAACGGTCCCTAAATATGCCTCTCAATTGGTTTATCTAACTAGCTCAAATTTTAACTCTGAGATAGAATCGAAAATAATGTATTCTATTTTACAGAAACAGCCCAAGAGGGCAGATGTATACTGGATTGTACATGTTGATGTTACTGATGAACCTTTTACAAGAGATTACAAGGTTGAATCATTAATTCCAAATAAACTGATTCGTATTAATTTTAAGCTGGGTTTCCGTGTAGAGCAACAAATTAATGTTTTGTTCAGGAAAGTGGTAGAAGAGTTAGTGAAAAATAAGGAAGTAGACATTACGAGTAGGTATACATCTTTAAACAAATATAAGATCGTTGGTGATTTCAGATTTGTGGTATTGGAGAAAATATTGTCCAAATCGAATGTTTTAAGCTTTAAGGATAAATTCATCATGGACTATTATTTCATACTAAAGAAGTTTTCACTTTCTGAAGAACGAAGTTTTGGTTTAGATGTTAGCTTTGTAACTGTAGAAAGGGTACCATTAATGATCTCTTATCAGGATACCAGCGAATTAACTCGAATGGAATAGATTTGGAATACTATATTTAAAATTCAAATAAGAGCCTGTATCATAATTCATGATAGAGGCTCTTATCTTTTCAGAGGTATTTTTAATATTCTAAATTCATTATTTATTCAGATTACTCTTATGGTAAGAATAAGAAAAATAAATGATCAGACCCATTCCAAGCCAGATCAAAAACCGTAGCCAATTGGTGTATCCTAGTTCGGTCATCAGGTATAAACAACTTAACATTCCCAAAACAGGAATGAGCGACAAATTTTTCATGAATGATAGTACAGACATGATAATCGCTGCCAGAATGAACAGAAAATAGGGGAGTTTATCTTTGTAAACATGCCAGTCACCATTGTACTCAAACGGTGCCAAAATCTGCCCTTTGAATACAATAAATACTCCAATAAAGAGTAATGGCACAATAAATTTTGAGTTTATATAGGGGATGCGGAAACGTTTATGTTTAGATTCTTCGGCATCTTCTTTGGGAAGGAGCAGTACACCCGCACATACCAAAACAAATGCAAATAAGGTACCAATACTAGTCAGGTCTGTTACCTCGGTTAGGTTCATGAATAATGCAGGAATTGCCACTACTGCACCTGTTACCAATGTAGCAAACCATGGTGTTTTATATTTGGGATGAATGCTTGAAAATTTGGCCGGTAACAATCCGTCCCGGCTCATGCTCATCCAGATGCGTGGCTGACCCATCTGGAAAATAAGAAGAACACTTGCCGTAGCAATAACAGCACTAATTGAAATGATATAACTGATGTTTTCTAATCCTACATTTTTAAATACAAATGCCAGTGGATCTTCAACCTGCAACTCTTTATAATTAACCATTCCGGTTAATACGAGTGCCACAAGAATATATAATACCGTACAAATTATCAAGGAGTAGATCATGCCTTTGGGTAGGTCGCGCTGTGGATTCTTGCATTCTTCTGCGGTAGTTGAAATGGCGTCAAATCCAATATAAGCAAAGAACACTCCCGATACACCTTTCATCATTCCTTCAAAGCCATTAGGCATAAAAGGATCCCAGTTGGCTGGTTTAACATAGAAAAATCCCAGGATGATTACACCAATTACTACAGCAACTTTCAAAATAACCATGGCATTTGTTGCTCTTTTGGTCTCTTTGATTCCAATATAAACCAGATAGGTAATTAAAAATACGATGCCAAGCGCAGGTATATCGGCAATTAGTTTAAAATTACCGGATCCTGGGGCTATAGCCCATGCCTGGGCGGCAAATTTTGCTTTTTCGCTGATCGCACTCAGGTCAGTTCCAGCTGCTAGCATTGCAGCATGGGCTTTGTATGCGCTGAGGTAATCCATGGTTAGGTATGCTGGAATATGGATATTGAAACCTTCTAGCAAATTAGTAAAGTATTCACTCCATGAAATAGCTACCGCAATATTACCAATTGCATATTCCATTAAAAGGTCCCAGCCAATGATCCAGGCAATAAGTTCACCAAAAGAAGCATAGGCATAGGTATAGGCGCTGCCTGCAACAGGTATTCTTGAAGCAAATTCTGCATAACATAAAGCCGAGAAACCGCAGGTAATTGCAGTGATGACAAATAAAATACTAACCCCTGGTCCGCCCTGAAAGGCTGCATTTCCAATGGTTGAAAAAATTCCGGCGCCAATAACTGCTGCAATACCCATTAAAGTAAGGTCTTTTACAGTAAGAACCCGTTTTAATCCTTCAACCGTATTTTCAGCATCAGAAAAACCTGCTTTACGATCTTTCATTATCAACTCAATCGACTTTTTTCGAAACAGGTTTATAGACATATCCTCTAAATATTGAATGGTTTAAGAATCAAACATAAAAATTATTTAGTTTTGAAAGCGCATTCAAGCTAAATAATGAATAAAAGCCTCTCTCAAATCATCTACCAACAGCGATATTTCCTGATTCCTTTTTTGATAGTGATGATCACAGGATTTTCTTTGATGCTTGTATTTTCTAAAACAGACCTTTTTTTATTGATTAATAATAAGCACAATCCTTTTTTTGATCAGTTTTTCAAACTTAATACTTGGCTGGGAGATGGCTGGATAACCATCACGGTAGTTTTTGGGATGTTATTTTTTAAATATCGTTATGCTGTACTCACAGCACTTGCCTATGCCTACACTTCTTTGGCCGTTCAGATTCTCAAAAGATTATTCAACGCTCCAAGACCTGTTAAATTTTTTGAGGACATTGCTCCAATAAGAACAATTGATGGTTATGCCATGCATGAATGGAATAGTTTTCCTTCTGGACACACAGCTTCAGCATTTACTCTTGCCGTTGTTTTATCCTATGTACTTCCATATAAGCATAGCCATTGGATTCTTATACCTTTTGCAGTTTTAACGGCATTTTCAAGAGTTTATCTGGCTCAACATTTTATGGAAGATATTATTGCAGGGTCTTTAATTGCAGTGACAATGACTTTGCAGCTAATTTATTGGCTTGAGCATACTGATTGGTATCATGCTAAGAAATTAGACGGGAGGTTATTTGGAAAAGTTTGATTTACGTACCAAGGCTCTTATTTTATTTTTTCTAAGCCTAACTTTGCTTTTGCTCAATCTGGATAAGCCCATGATCTATATTCTTGACGAAGCTAAAAATGCAGAGTGTGCTCGTGAGATGCTTGTTTCCGGAAATTATGTAGGTTCCTATTTTAATGGACAGCTCAGAACCGATAAACCGCCACTTCACTATTTTTTTTAGTTTAAGCTTACAAAATATCAGAATTAATCCAGCTTTTGTAATTCACTTTTGATGAAATCAGCAAGCTCTTTTACATAAGCAGCACTAAAGTTGAATTCAATCCCGGCAGTTTCATAGATTTCTTTTATAGTTTTTGTATAACCTAGCTTTAATGCATCCAGATACTTTAAAAGTCCTGTTTCAGGATCGTTTTTATAGTTTTTCCAAACTGCAATAGCACCTAGTTGAGCAATTGCATATTCTATATAATAAAAAGGAACTTCAAAAATATGAAGCTGTTTTTGCCACAGGTTTTCTAGTGCATATTCATGTTCAGACCATTCGGCAAAATTATTTCCGAAGGGTTTGATACTATTTTTCCAGGCTTGCGCTCTTTGTTCACTCGTATGTTCAGGGTTGGTGTATATCCAGTGCTGAAACTGGTCAACAACTGCAACCCATGGAAGAGTTTTAAGTACATCTTTTAGTTGATCTTTTTTAGCTCTTTTTAATTCTTCCGGATTTTCGAAATATACATCCCAATGATCCATAGAGATTAGTTCCATACTCATAGAAGCAAGTTCGGCAACTTCAGAAGGTGTATGCTTGAAATCGTTTAATTCAAGGTCTGAAGTGATAAATGTATGAATAGCATGGCCTCCTTCATGAACCATCGTTGTCAGATCTCGGAAAGTGCCGGCTGAATTCATAAAAATAAAAGGCGCTCCGCTTTCTGCCAGTGGATAGTTATAACCTCCTGGAGCTTTTCCTTTACGGCTATCTACATCAAAAAAACCATTAGCTTTCATTATTTCAAGCCTTTGGCCAATGTAAGGGCTTAAACCGTTAAAGCACTTGATCGATTTTTCAATCAGCTCTTCACCGTTTTTAAATGGCTTTAATGCTGGTTTTCCTGAAACGTCTACTTCCATGTCCCATGGCTTTAACTCAACTAATCCCAAAGCTTCACGACGGCTTTCTGCCTGATGTTTTAATATAGGGACGATTTCTTTTTCAATGGCTTCATGAAATTTATAGCAGTCTGTAGGGGTATAGTCAAAGCGACCTAATGCTTGGAACATATAATCTCTGAAGTTTTCGAATCCTGCATTTTTGGCTACTTGATTCCGAAGTTTTAATAGGCTATTGAATAATTCATCCAGCTTATCTTTATCTTGTAATCTACGGGCAGTTATGGCTTCCCAGGCTTCTTGCCTAACTTTGCGATCCGTGTCTTTTAAAAAGACTGCAGCTTGTTCCAAAGTGTATTCCTTTTCGCCAAGTTTAACAGACATGGAGCCAGTTATTCCTTGATACTTTTGCTGCTCAACCTGAATTTGGGTCATTAATGGGATATTTTTTTCTTGGAATAGTTCAAGCGCTTTTTTAATGCCACGCGTGTAAACAAAGTATCTTTCTTTATCTAATTTTTCAGAATACAGACTCTCAATAAATTTCTTATTTAATTGATTATTGATTGGAGCTATCTTAGGCTCAATTTCAGTTGCAAAAAATTGAAAATCCTTCAAAAGCGTTTCGTCTGTGGTATCGCAGGTCATACGAATATAGCGCCATGCAAAATCCTCTTCGAGGGCTGCTTCAATTTCGCTCCTGCCTAAAAGCCATTTTTCAAGCTCTGAAACAGAGCTTATGTTTCTAGACAGTAGATCATTAAATATAGGTTCAAGGCTAATCCAATCAATGTTAAGAGTTTCAGGGATATAGGCTCTTGGTTTTTTGGAGATCTTAAGGTCGGTCATATTAAATTTGATTTCTCAGGTAAGCGTCAAGTAAAAAGAAGATAGCAAATACAA
>CAMDQV010000109.1 GCA_945906015.1 Pedobacter schmidteae
TCTCATCATTTTCATAGATCTTATGCTCCATTGCCTTTTCAACATTCAGAATCTTTCCTTTTAATGGAAGAATTGCCTGAAAATTACGATCTCTGCCTTGTTTTGCAGTTCCACCCGCTGAATCTCCCTCAACCAGGTATAATTCACAAGCAGCAGGATCATTATTTGCACAATCTGCAAGTTTTCCAGGTAAACCAGAACCACCCATTACCGTTTTTCGCTGAACCATTTCGCGTGCTTTTCGTGCAGCGGCTCTGGCAGTAGCAGCAAGGATCACCTTATTAACGATCATCCTAGCTTCCTTCGGATTTTCTTCAAGATAATTGCCCAGAATCTCACCAACAGCGATATCTACTGCTCCCATTACCTCATTATTACCTAATTTGGTCTTGGTTTGTCCTTCAAATTGTGGTTCCTGAACCTTTACTGATATAACAGCTGTAAGTCCTTCCCTGAAATCATCCCCTGTAATTTCGATCTTCATGTTTTTCAACATGCCCGATTTTTCAGCATACGTTTTCAATGTCCGGGTTAATCCCCGACGAAATCCGGCTACATGCGTACCACCCTCATGGGTATTTATATTGTTAACATAAGAATGAACATTTTCAGTATAGGTATCATTATACTGAAGAGCCATTTCAACTGGTATTCCTTGTTTAATTCCTTCTACGTAAATAGGTTCTGGAATTATTGAAGTACGCATTGCGTCAAGGTATTTAACAAATTCTTTCAATCCACCTTCTGAGAAGAATTCTTCGAATAAGAATGAACCCTCATCGGTAGTTTCCCGCTCATCAGTAAGAGTTAAGCGGATACCTTTATTCAAGTATGCTAATTCACGCAAACGTGCAGCAAGGGTATCAAATTTATAATCAGTAGTCAGCGTAAATATCTCAGGGTCTGGCTGAAAGGTAACTGTTGTACCAGTTTTATCACTTTCACCAATCACCTTAACATCATACATCGGTTTACCACATGAATATTCCTGGACAAATAATTTACCTTCACGCTGAACCTCAACCTTTAAAAGAATTGAAAGAGCATTCACACAACTTACCCCTACACCATGCAAACCTCCGGAAACTTTATAAGTATCCTTGTCAAATTTACCGCCGGCATGAAGCACAGTCATTACTACTTCTAGCGCAGATCGTTTTTCTTTGGTGTGCATGGCAGTTGGAATACCACGACCATTATCCTCAACAGTAACGGAATTGCCTTTATGAATGGTTACATTTATGTCAGAACAATAACCGGCCAAAGCCTCATCAATTGAATTATCAACTACCTCATAAACCAGGTGATGCAATCCTTTAAAACCGGTATCACCAATATACATTGATGGGCGCTTTCTGACCGCTTCCAGGCCTTCAAGGACCTGTATATTATCCGCCGAATAATTAGATTTATCTTCTGTTTCTTCGCTCATATTTTCTTATTACAACACCTATCAAAAATAACCATTTAAGATGGAATTTGTCGCAATGTTGATAAAATATCATCACATTTATTTACCAATGATTAGGAGTAAATTAAATGGTTAGATAATGGTTTGAAAGTTTATATTTGTTAAATTTTTACAAAAAAATATGAAAAAATTAATCAAAGGTATAATTAAGAGTGCAGCAATTTTGACCATTGCAGCACTAGTTGTTTCATGTAACAAAAAAGAAACTAAATCTGCAGACTCTAAAACAAACCCATCTGCAAACAATTCTGAATCTATAGTGTATGTAAATTCAGACTCATTGTTAACTAATTATGAGTATTTCAAAGCAGTACAGCTCACTTTTCAGGAAAAATCTAAAAAGGCACAGGCTGACCTGACTGCTAAAGGTGCTGCTTTTCAACGTGAAGTTACAGCTTACCAGCAAAATTCAGGTAGTTTAAGTGCAGATCAGCGTGCTTCTACAGAAGAAAGACTTGCTAGAAAACAACAAGAACTTGCAACATACAATCAAAATGCAGGGAGTGCACTTTCAAACGAAGAAGCTGTAGAAAATGAGAAGTTATACAATAAGGTTTCTGAATTTTTAAAGGTTCATGCTAAAGCAAAAGGATATAAAGTTGTATTGACCTATTCAAAGTCTAATCCAGCAGTTTTATTTGCTGATCAAAGCCTGGATATTACCAAAGAAGTAGTAGAAGGTTTGAATGCTGAGTATAAAAAAGACAAGAAATAAATAGTATTCTAACTATTAAATTAGAACCCCAGAATAGACTGCCTCCAAAATTTAGAAAATATTGGGGGCATTTTTATGAATAAACGAAAGCAGTTTAAACCTATAATTTTTCTAAAAAAATCTATTCAAACCAGCCCTCCTGCAGATCATCAATTTCTCTGCGATCTCTTTTTGTGGGTCTTCCGGCACCTCTATCCCTACTTAATGTTGGACTCTGGAACATAGATTTATATTCAGGAGTATCCTCAACCGGGGTCAGGTCTTTATAAAAATTTACTGCTGTTTTTGCATCTACTCTTCGCTCCAGCAAACCAACAACTTGTATGATTTTTTTATCGCTTCCCTTTTGTAGCGTATAAACCTCGCCTATTTTTACTACATGAGATGCTTTTAGATTTTGTCCGTTTAATTTTATTCTTCCTGCTTTACATGCTTCGGCAGAAACACTCCTTGTTTTAAAGGCACGTATTGCCCATAAATATTTATCGATACGCAATTTCTCTGATTCATGCATTTCCCAAAATTACACAACAATTGATTGATTGATACAAAAATTGACAGAAAATTCCTTTAATTTGCTTTAAATTAAACGTATGACTACCGAATTAAAAAAACTGATCGAAACTGCATGGGAGGATCGTAATCTCATCAATTTAAAAGAATATAAAGATGCCATCAACAGTGTAATTGCACATCTTGATAAAGGCGAGATCAGAGTTGCCGAACAAATTGGAAATCGCTGGCATGTGAACGACTGGATCAAAAAGGCAGTTATCCTTTATTTCCCTATCAGAGAAATGAAGGAAATTGAAGTGGGCCCATTTGTGTTCCATGACAAAATGGAATTAAAAACAGACTATAAAGAGAATGGCGTCAGAGTAGTTCCTCATGGAATTGCTCGTTATGGAGCATTTCTGGCAAGAGGAGTAATCATGATGCCTTCGTATGTTAATATTGGTGCTTATGTAGATGAAGGTACAATGGTAGATACATGGGCAACGGTTGGATCATGTGCTCAAATAGGAAAGCATGTTCATTTAAGTGGTGGTGTAGGTATTGGTGGTGTTTTAGAACCTATCCAGGCCTCGCCTGTAATCATTGAAGATAATTGTTTTATTGGCTCAAGAGCCATTGTAGTGGAAGGTGTTCATGTTGAAAGAGAAGCAGTGCTTGGGGCGAACGTTGTTCTTACAGCTTCAACCAAGATCATTGATGTAACTGGCGATGAACCTGTTGAATATAAAGGATTTGTACCTGCACGCTCCGTTGTAATACCGGGATCGTATGCAAAGAAATTCCCAGCAGGCGAATACCAAGTGCCTTGTGCATTGATCATCGGACAAAGAAAAGAATCGACAGATAAAAAAACTTCTCTTAATGAAGCACTAAGAGAAAATAATGTAGCAGTTTAATGCTGAAATAAGAGCTTTTTTAATTAAAAAATATGTAAGCAATTCATCCTTTTTAATTGTATAGCATACACATGAAAATAGGCTTTGACGGTAAGCGCGCAACCCAAAATTTTACTGGTTTAGGAAACTATAGCCGGTATGTGCTCAAAGTACTGGCAGAATATCATCCTGAAAATCAGTATTCTGTGTTTGTTCCTGTACCCGTACAAAAACCTTTATCTATTCTGGAATGCCCTTCAATACACTTTCAATACCCAAAAAAACAATTATTCAAAAACTTTTATAGGAGCAAAGGAATTGTTAAAGATCTCAAAAAGGAAAAAATCGACCTCTTTCACGGGCTTAGCAATGAAATTCCGATTGGTTTAAAAAAAGCAGGAATTCCATCTGTTGTGACCCTCCATGATCTAATATTTTACAGATATCCCCAATATTACCCCTATTTTGACAGAAAGATTTATGAACTAAAGGTTCGTTATGCTTCAAAACAAGCAAATAAGATCATTGCCGTTAGTGAACAAACGAAATCAGACCTGATCAATTTTTTCAATGTTGAAGAATCCAGGGTTGAGGTAATTTACCAAAATTGTGACCCTATCTTTAGATCAGAAGTAACAGAGCATGAAAAGACCAAAATCAGGCATACGTATAATTTACCGGAAGAATTCCTTCTGAATGTAGGCACCATAGAAACTCGTAAAAATTCTCTTCTTATTGTAAAAGCCCTAAGGAAGCTAAAAGATACTATTCATCTGGTCATTATTGGGAAAGAAACTCCATATGCACAAGTAGTTAAAGATTTTATTACTAATAATAACCTGAAGAGCAGGGTGCACTTTCTGAAAAACGTCTCTTTCCATGACCTACCTGGAATATATCAACAAGCCAGCATATTCATATATCCATCAAAATTCGAAGGGTTTGGTATACCAGTAGTAGAAGCTTTAAGTTCAGGAATACCTGTAATTGCAGCTAAAGGATCCTGCCTAGAAGAAGCAGGTGGCAAAAACAGCATATACGTAGATCCAACTAACAGCGATGAACTGGCAGATCAGATCAAACTGGTTATGAACAACTCAGAAAAAAGAGAGTTAATGATACGTTCAGGAATTGAACATATTAGTAATTTTTCCAATCAAAAAATTGCAGATAAATTATTCAACCTTTACCAAAACCTAATCTAAATGCTAAGAGATGACGTAAATAAGGCATTTGAAGTATTAAAGAATGGAGGCCTGATTCTTTACCCAACCGATACTATTTGGGGTATTGGATGCGATGCTACTAATAAAGAAGCAGTTGAAAAAGTCTTCAAACTTAAAGGAAGATCGGAAGAAAAAAGTTTGATTGTTTTATTAGATAGTGCTAATAAACTTCCAAGCTATGTAAATGAGATCCCAGAAGTAGCTTATGACCTTATTGAATATGCAGAAAATCCAATGACCATTATTTATTCAAATGCAAAAAATCTGGCAAAGAATGCAATTGCCAATGACGGAAGTATCGGTATTCGGATTGTAAAACATACATTCTGCGAACAATTACTACAGCGTTTCAGAAAACCTATCATTTCAACTTCAGCAAATTTGAGTGGACAGCCATCCCCTTCATGCTTCAATGAAATTAGTGAGGAGATAAAAGAAGGGGTCGATTATGTAGTCAATTTGGAACAAGATGATACTTCCATAAAAAAAGCGTCTATAATAATGAAACTTGAACCAGGAGGATTATTTTCGTTCATAAGAAAATAAAAATACAAAAATCATAATTTAAAAGCTAATGTATTCAATCACTTGAAAAAGTGCAATAATATGTTGTCCTTTGCTGATAAATAAATACCTGCTCAGATCAGGTTTGATGATCCCGATCTCGTCAATTGAGATCTGATCTGATTTTATATGAAAGAATATTTACAACATCCTATATTTGAAAAATTAAGTAAACTGGCAGAGGAATCACAGACAGAAATTTATGTGATAGGCGGATTTGTAAGAGATCTTTTCCTCAATAGGCCATCCAAAGACATCGACATTCTGGTTATTGGAAATGGAATTAAATTTGCAGAAGATGCAGGTAAACTATTACATACTAAGGTTTCAGTGTTTAAGAATTTTGGTACTGCCATGCTTAAGTATGGGGATCTTGAAATAGAATTTGTAGGAGCAAGAAAAGAATCCTATCGCTCAGAGTCTCGCAAGCCTATTGTTGAGAATGGCAGTCTTGAAGATGATCAGAAACGCCGTGATTTTAGTATAAATGCGATGGCTCTGGGATTAAATATTTCAAATTTCGGAACTTTATTGGATCCATTTGATGGGGTAAAAGATCTTAACAACAAGCTTATATGCACTCCTCTAAATCCGGCAGAAACATTCTCTGATGATCCTTTAAGAATGTTAAGAGCAATTCGGTTTGCTACACAGCTTAACTTCAAAATTCATAATGACGCTATTGATGCAATCAAAAATAATTGCGAAAGGATCAAAATCGTTTCTCCAGAAAGAATCACCGATGAGTTAAATAAGATCATACTGGCACCTAAGCCATCAACAGGATTCATTTATTTATTTGATACTGGGCTTCTGCATCTAATTTTTCATCAAATGGCAGATTTGTATGGTGTTGACGTGGTGGAAGGGAAAGCACATAAAGACAATTTTTATCATACGCTTCAAGTTCTTGACAATCTGGCTGAAAATACGAATGACCTATGGCTAAGATGGGCAGCAATTCTGCATGATATTGCCAAACCTGCAACAAAACGTTTTGAGCCAGGTCATGGATGGACATTTCATGGTCATGAAGACCGCGGGGCACGCATGGTTCCAAAGATCTTTGCACAGCTGAAACTTCCGTTAAATGAAAAAATGAAATTGGTGCAAAAATTGGTACAATTACATCTGAGACCAATAGTGCTTGCTCAGGATGTAGTGACCGATTCAGCGGTAAGACGACTATTATTCGAAGCCGGCGAAGAAATAGATAGTCTAATGTTGTTATGTAATGCCGATGTAACAACTAAGAATGAATATAAAGTAAAAAAATACCGCCGAAACTTTGAACTTGTAAAACAAAAACTGAAGGATGTTGAGGAAAGTGATCAACTTAGAAACTGGCAACCACCGATTAGTGGCGAAGATATTATGCAGGCATTTAATTTGAGTGCCGGTAAAAATGTTGGCCTAATCAAAAATCAAATCAGAGAAGCTATTCTTGAAGGAGAAATTAAAAATTCTAGAAAAGAGGCTTATGATTTCATGTTAGAAAAAGGGAAAGCCTTGGGATTGATTCCGGTTAAAGCTAGCTAATAGACTGACAAAAAAATAGTTTAAAAATGCTAATCAGTGTTTTCAAATAGTATTTTTGTACACTAATAAAAAATAGAGTAAAA
>CAMDQV010000110.1 GCA_945906015.1 Pedobacter schmidteae
GAAATTCAAAAGATTGCAACTGAGTATGGAGTTCCCTGTATGATTGGAGGTATGCTAGAAAGCAGGATTGCGCTAAGTGCAAATTTACATTTTGCATATGCTAGTCCGAATATTAAACACTATGATATGGACACTTGCCTGCTTGGTCATTTGGTAGATCCGGTAGTAGGCGGAGTCATTTATAAGGGGTTTCATCTTGACATTCTAGATACTCCTGGAATAGGAGCTGATGCAAATGAAGATTTTTTGAAAACCTGCGAAATGTGGAGAATTTAAAAATTACTATCTCATTCCGGTCAGCATTCCCAGAATGAGATAGTAAGAATCAGTTTTATTTGCTTAACTCAGCAAAGTATTTGTGGAAAAGAGGAATAGTTTCTATGCCCTTATAAAAATTAGCAATATCAAATTTTTCATTCGGTGAATGAAGATTATCACTATCCAAACCAAAACCCATTAAAACAGTTTTTATACCTAATTCCTTTTCAAATAAAGCTACGATTGGTATACTGCCACCGCCTCGGGTTGGTATTGGTTCTTTGCCGAATGACTCTAAAATTGCTTTTTGTGCGGCTTTGTATGCGATACTATCAGTTGGCGTTACAACAGGTTCACCACCATGATGAGGGCTAACCTTCACTTTTACACTTTTTGGAGCAATACCTTCAAAGTGGTCCTTAAACAATTTAGTAATTTTAGCTGATTGCTGATTAGGAACAAGTCGCATTGAAATTTTAGCGTATGCTTTTGAGGGCAAAACCGTTTTAGCGCCTTCACCGATATAGCCTCCCCATATTCCATTTACTTCAAGAGTTGGGCGCGTACCAGTACGTTCTAAGGTTGTATATCCTTTTTCGCCCCATAACTCATCAACTTTAAGGTCAATTTTGTATTCATTTTCATTGTATGGGGCTTTATTTAGCATTTCACGTTCTATAGTACTCAGTTCTAACACATCGTCATAAAAACCAGGAATAGTGATATGATTGTTTTCATCATGCATGGATGCGATAAGCTTTGCAAGTATGGTTGCTGGATTTGCAACAGCACCACCATAAACCCCAGAGTGCAGGTCGCGATCTGGCCCGCAAACTTCAACCTCAACATACGAAAGTCCACGTAAACCTGTTTCCAAAGAAGGATGTTCCAGACTGATCATAGAGGTATCAGATATTAACACAACATCTGCTTTTAATCGTTCTTTATTATTTTTAACAAAAATTCCAAGGTTATTTGATCCAACCTCTTCTTCGCCCTCAATCATGAATTTTATATTACAAGGAAGCGTATTTGTACTCATCATCAGTTCAAAAGCCTTTACGTGCATATAGAATTGACCCTTATCATCGCAGGCCCCCCGAGCATAAATTTTTTGATCTCGTATTGTTGGTTCAAATGGCAGGGTTTTCCATAATTCAAGAGGGTCGGGCGGCTGAACATCATAATGCCCATAAACCAAAACCGTTGGTAGTGAACCATCCAGAATTTTTTGGCCATAAACTATTGGATAACCCGCTGTAGGACAAATTTCTACCAAATCAGCTCCAGCAATCTTTAGCTTTTCTGCTACAAACTCAGCAGTTTTGAGCATTTCATCCTTATATTTTTGATCTGCACTGATAGATGGAAATCTAAGCAGCTCAAAAAGTTCATCTAAGAAGCGTTGCTTATTATCATTAACATACTTTCTTATGTCTTGCATATAATTGGTTTTGCTACAAAGATATAAATCTAATTTTAGACAAAAACTGGTACAAAAAAAATCAGCAAATAAATAATCATTATAAATTATATTCTTGTTGGCTAAAGAATATTGAACAGGAATCCTGTCATCTAAATTTATTACAGGAGTAATAAATACCAAATGCCAAACGTATGTGGCTTAACTATTCAAAGCGGCAGTTTTTGGATTCGGTTTACCTGTTCCCTTCTTCATAATTCATCACCATGAATTTCAATCAAACATTATTTCATCTCATTTTTTATTAAATTCAAGTTCAATGGTGGAGAAATTGTACACAGACCTAATCCTCTAATCTCAAATCTCTTTAGTAATTTAGCAGAAAAAAAACAGGCATAGATTTTGGATTATTTAGATGGATTAAATCCTTCACAAAGGGCTGCAGTTGAGCAAACCGAAGGTGCAGTGATGATAGTGGCTGGTGCAGGATCAGGAAAAACGCGAGTAATTACCTATCGCGTAGCACACTTGATCAGAAAAGATGTAGATCCATTTAATATTCTGGTACTTACTTTTACCAATAAAGCTGCAAAAGAAATGCGGGAACGCATTATGAAAGTAGTTGGGATCGAAGCCAAAAACATCTGGATGGGAACCTTTCACTCGGTTTTTGCAAAGCTTCTTAGAGTGGAATCAACAAAGATTGGTTATCCTAGTAATTTTACAATTTATGATACTGATGATAGTAAAAGTTTGATAAGATCCATCATCAAAGAAAAGCAACTTGATGAAAAACTCTATAATGTTAATTTTGTTTACAATCGTATTTCATCTTCTAAGAACAACCTGGTTTCTCCAGCAGCCTATTTACAAAACGCTCAAATTCAGGCTGAAGATTTTTCAACCGGACGGGGAAGCATCGGTGAACTATACCAAATATATGCGCAAAGATGTTTTAAGTCTGGCGCAATGGACTTTGATGACCTTTTATACAAAACCAATGTACTGTTAAGAGAACACCCTGAGGTTTTATATAAATACCAACATAAATTCAAGTATTTAATGGTAGATGAGTACCAGGATACCAATTATTCACAATACCTTATCGTAAAAAAACTTGCCGCAAACAATGAAAATATTTGTGTGGTTGGTGATGATGCACAAAGTATATATGCGTTTAGAGGAGCGAATATTCAAAACATACTCAACTTTGAAAAAGATTACCCAGACCTGAAAGTATATAAATTAGAACAGAATTATCGGTCTACACAAAATATTGTCAACGTAGCTAATAGCATTATTGCAAACAATAAAAATCAACTTAAAAAGTCTGTCTTTTCTGAAAATGAAACAGGTGATAAAATAAAAGTCTGCAGAGCCTTTAGCGATAATGAGGAAGGCAAGATAGTTGCTGAAGCAATTGCGCAAGAGCAGGCTCTAAAAGGTTCCCAATACCATGATTTTGCTATCCTTTATCGTACAAACGCTCAGTCAAGAGCAATGGAAGAAGCCCTTAGAAAGTTAAATGTTCCTTACAAAATATATGGCGGTTTGTCATTTTATCAACGTAAAGAAATTAAAGACCTTATTGCTTACTTCCGACTGACATTCAACCCTAACGACGAAGAAGCAATAAAAAGAATAATTAATTACCCTCGCCGTGGTATTGGAGATACAAGCATTGAGCGAATTATGATTGCAGCTGATCAAAACAATATGACCTTATGGGAAATTATTTGTGATGCTCCTACCTATCTTGACTCTCGAAGCTCTGGCTCAGTTGCAACTTTTGCATTGCTTATTCAAAGTTTTCAGGTAATGACAAAAACTCATTCCGCTTATGATACAGCCTTACATATTGCACAGCATTCTACCCTACTTAAAGATCTGTATTCAGACAAATCAGTTGAAGGGTTAAGTAGGTATGAAAATATTCAGGAATTACTAAATGGTATCAAAGAATTTAGTGAACGTGAGGATATTGAAGAAAGAGGCCTCGATATTTTCATGCAGGATATAGCTCTTCTGACCAATGACGACAATGATAAAAATCCGGATGCCGATACGGTATCATTAATGACCATTCATTCAGCAAAAGGATTAGAGTTTGACAATGTTTTTGTAGTTGGACTAGAAGAGAATCTATTCCCATCCCAAATGTCATTAAGCTCAAGAACAGATCTTGAAGAGGAACGCAGGTTATTTTATGTTGGAATAACCCGTGCTGGTAAAAGACTTACTCTTTCATATGCAACATCGCGTTACCGTTGGGGCACATTAACCAGCTGTGAACCTAGCCGGTTTATAGAAGAAATTGATGCCCGCTACCTTGAACTTGACTTTAAACAAGCACAAAAAAAATCGGATAACCCATTCTTGGGCGAAGAAAGTTCAGCTTGGCAACAAAAGGAAATGTTTAGTAAACCTAAACCATCATCTTCAGTAAAAACAAGTTCAATTTTACCCAAAGCCCATATACCTAGTGCAGGCTTCAGCCCATCTGATACATCGGGATTACAAGTTGGGATGGAAGTAGAACATGAACGCTTTGGTTTTGGAAAAGTTATTCATATGGAAGGCAACAAACCAGACCTAAAAGCAATAATATTTTTTAAAGATTTAGGACAGAAGCAATTATTGTTAAAATTTGCTAAATTGAAAATTATAAAATAAAAACAAAATCGCGATTTAAGGCATATTAACTGCATATTTGTACCTCCAAATAATACAATTACAATGACATTCGATTATAATACCACCAGGAAAAAATTAATATTAGCCGAATATGGACGTAATGTTCAAAATATGGTGAAATATATTGTTGATTTACCTACCAAGGATGAAAGAAATCGCTATGCTCAGGTAGTTATTGATTTGATGGGTTTCTTAAACCCTCATCTTCGTGATGTAGCTGATTTCAAACATAAATTATGGGACCATTTACATATCATTTCCGATTTTAAAATCGATGTTGATTCACCCTATCCTAAACCATCTGAAGATGCTATTAGGTTTAAACCTGCTCCTCTATCTTATCCTCAACAACGTATTAAATATAAGCATTACGGTAAAACAGTTGAGTTAATGATTAGCAGAGCCAAGGCTATTGAAGAACCGGAGCGTAAAAAAGCAATGGTGCAATCAATCGCTAATTTCATGAAAATGGCCTATGTAACCTGGAATAAGGATAGCGTTGCTGATGAAACAATCATAAAAGATCTTCGTGAAATGTCAAATGGAGAACTGCAACTTGAAGAAAATGTGAATCTTCAACGAGTTGAGGTAAGACAAGTAGTTTCGCCAAGCAGACAACGAAATTCGAACCAAAATAAAGGAAGGCAAAATACTAACCGGAATACTCCCGGAACTAATCGCCAAAGAACAAATAATACAGGTGGTGGCAAACGTTACTAATTTTATTCTTAAAAATAATTCAAATAATTTCGCGTCATCGCACTTGTTAAAAATAATGCAATATCATTTTATTTAAGGAACAAAAACTAGTTTTTTTAAATTTATGGCTTTCCCAATATCTAATCAATTATATAAAATCTAGCAGTACAAATGAACGCATTTGAAATTGTTGGTGGCAAGCCACTAAAAGGCGAAATAATACCTCAGGGCGCAAAAAACGAAGCATTACAAATCATTTCAGCTGTTCTTCTTACTGAAGAAAAAATGACAATCAGTAATATTCCTGACATAAAGGATGTTAATAAACTGATCGAGCTGATTGGCGACCTTGGCGTGAAAGTTGAACGTTTAAGTAAAGATACCTATACATTTGAGGCAAAAAATATCAATCTAGATTTCTTTCAATCTGAATCATTCAGAGCAAAAGGAGGAAGCTTAAGAGGTTCAATAATGATTGTTGGGCCATTATTAGCTCGTTTTGGTAAAGCTGCTATACCAAAACCCGGGGGCGATAAAATAGGGCGTAGAAGACTTGACACACACTTTCTAGGTTTTGAAAAACTAGGTGCTAAATTCATCTATGACAAAAAAACAAATTTCTTTAACGTTGACGCGAGTAATTTAAAAGGAGCTTATATTTTACTTGATGAAGCATCCGTTACAGGAACTGCAAATGTTGTTATGGCTGCAGTCTTAGCTAAAGGTACCACAACCATTTATAACGCTGCATGCGAGCCTTACCTACAACAATTGTGTAAAATGCTTAACCGCATGGGTGCAAAAATTACTGGGGTAGGTTCTAACTTACTTAAAATTGAAGGAGTAACTAAACTCAGTGGCACAGAACATCGCCTATTGCCCGATATGATTGAAATTGGATCATTCATCGGTCTTGCAGCCATGACTGAATCTGAAATAACAATTAAAAATGTTCGCTTTGAAGAACTCGGAATGATTCCTGAGGTATTCAGAAAGCTAGGCATAAAATTTGAATTAAGAGGCGACGATATCTTTATTCCTGCCCAAAAACATTATGAAGTAGAGACCTTCATTGATGGATCAATTATGACTATTGCTGATGCCCCATGGCCTGGATTTACACCAGACCTTTTAAGTATCATGCTTGTCATTGCAACACAAGCAAAAGGAAATGTTTTGATACACCAGAAGATGTTTGAAAGCCGTCTATTCTTTGTCGATAAATTAATAGATATGGGTGCCCAGATTATTTTATGTGATCCACATAGGGCTACGGTTATAGGCCTTGACAAAAAAGTAAAACTTCGTGGAATAGAAATGACTTCACCCGATATCAGAGCCGGTGTATCCTTACTTATTGCAGCTCTTTCGGCTCAGGGAACTTCTATAATCTATAATATTGAACAAATAGAACGCGGTTATCAGGATATTGATATCCGCCTTAGAGCTCTAGGTGCTGATATTAAAAGGATTGAAGCAAGTGCTAAAGGACATTAAGCCAAATTATATTTACTCATTGACTAGAATAAGACATTGTTAACACTGATCTTTAATTTATTCTTAGTCACTGTGTTTTTAACAAACAGGAAATTACCTAATTGGGTTGATTTCTAATAAAATTGCTAAGGCCCTAAACAGAGTTAATCCATTCAATTGATAGATGGTTTTCCATATACTCGTAATATTGCTTAGACATACCTCAAAAACACGTATCAATTACTATTTATGAACATTGTCATAATAGGAAATGGCATTACCGGTATTACCTGCGCCCGAAATATACGCAAGAAAAATGCTGATGCCACAATTACGGTAATCTCTGAAGAGAGCAAACATTTCTATTC
>CAMDQV010000111.1 GCA_945906015.1 Pedobacter schmidteae
AAGAAACCGCTGTTTGCTCCACCTGAACCGTATCCTGGTGACGTAAATGTAAGGTTGGACTCCTGTTCTGGTATTGAATCTTCTACAAGCTTGTTTAGCTTTAAGATAAAGTCATCGGTATAATCGTAAGACGAGCCTTCGGGGGTTGTAATTTGCAAGCTTACCGCTGTTCTGTCATCGTATGGCGCAGTTTCTTTTTGTAAAATGTTCCAAAAAAGACCTATTAGTGCAATACATATACCAATGATTGGAAATGCAACCCATCTTTTTTTCATGAAACTGGTAAGCGACTCTGAGTAACCAGTGGTCATATTCACAAAATAAGGTTCAGACCAATTATAGAATTTGGTTTTCTTTTTATTTGCCTTCATCATGTAGGCATTCAGCATGGGTGTTAATGAAAGGGATACAAATGCTGAAATTAATACAGCCGCTCCGATCACTAGTCCAAATTCCCTAAAGAGCCGTCCTACAAATCCTTCAAGGAATATTACCGGCAAAAAAACTGCTGCAAGGGTTACCGATATAGAGATAACGGCAAAGAAGATTTCGTTTGAACCTTTAATTGCGGCCTCTATCGGACTGTATCCTTCTTCAAGTTTTTTGAATATATTTTCAGTTACAACAATACCATCATCCACTACCAAACCAGTAGCCAGAACAATTGCAAGAAGTGTTAATACGTTAATAGAAAAACCAAAAATGTACATGATAAAAAAGGTAGATATCAATGAAACAGGAATATCTATCAAGGGCCTGAAGGCGATACTCCAATCGCGGAAAAACAAAAAGATGATCAGGATAACCAGTATAAGCGAAACTAGAATGGTTTCTGCAACTTCGGTTACCGAGCGCTTAATAAAAATAGTGGTATCCATTGAAATAGCAGTCTTGTAATCTGCAGGAAGCTCTTTTTTAATTTGCTCATACCGTTTATAAAATTCATCTGAGATTTCAAGATAATTAGCGCCTGGCTGCGGTATTAGACCCATTCCAACCATGGGTTTTCCTGATGAGCGAAGCATCGTTTCTTCATTTTCAGGTCCAAGAACTGCCGTTCCTATATCTCTGAGTCTGATGGTATTGTCTCCTGTACTTTGTATGATCAAATTATTGAACTGTTCTTCATTGGTCAGATTTCCTAGTGTTTTTACAGATAATTCTGTAGTATTACCAGTAATCTTACCAGAGGGAAGCTCCACATTTTCGCGGTCAAGGGCATTTTTTACATCCAATGCAGTAAGGCGGTATGAGGCAAGTTTTGCGGGGTCAATCCAAATTCTCATGGCAAAGCGTTTTTGCCCCCAGATTTGAATACCACTCACGCCTGGAATAGTTTGTAAGCGTTGAGCTATCACATTTTCAGCGTAGTCGCTCAACTCTAATTGATTCCTTTTATCACTTTGCAGGGTCATTGACAAGATAGACTCAGAATTTGCATCTGCTTTTGACACAACAGGTAGCCCGTCTATGTCTTTAGGTAAAGACCGTACTGCCTGCGAAACTTTATCTCTGACATCGTTTGCAGCTTCTTCAAGCTCTTTATCTAGATTAAACTCAATATTGATGTTACTTGAACCCTGGTTACTAGAAGATGAAATGTTTTTTATTCCTTCAATACTATTTACAGCCTTTTCAAGTGGTTCAGTTATCTGGGATTCTATGATATCTGAGTTAGCACCCGGATAGCTGGTACGCACAGATACAATTGGTGGATCAATGGAAGGAAATTCTCTGACACCTAAAAAATGAAACCCGATAATACCGAAAAGAACCAGCAATAGGTTCATTACGATTGCTAATACAGGTCTTTTTATACTGGTGGTTGATAAACTCATTGTGCAAGTATTTTTAGTTTTAACGGATAATCAGTATTCTGAAATGATGTGTTATTTGTTGACAACGTTAACAATAACAGGTACATCTTTTTTCAAAGACATAATTCCGGATGTCAGAACAGTATCGCCCACGCTTAATCCCGATAGTATTAAAACAGATTTTTCTGTTCTGGTTCCAGTTTCAACCATTACCTCTACAGCTTTTCCATTTGAACTAATAAAAACTTTTTTGCCCATAAGTACAGGAATGATAGATTCTGTAGGAATTAAAATGGCATCATTCACATTCATTAATGGCAAATCAATTTTTGCAAATGAACCTGGCAATAAATCGCCCTTTGAATTAGATGCTGTTGCTTTTAATTGTAAGGTGCGGGTTGATATGTCAATACCCGGTTCAATGGCATATATGATTCCCTTGTATACATTGTTTGAACCAGCTACTGTAAAGCTAATCGGCGTATTCATTTTAATTGATCCCGCATATTTTTCAGGAATCGAGAACGTGATCTTAACGGGGTTTGTACTCACTAAGCGTGCAATAGTACTAGCAGGCGTAATGTATTCGCCTGCAGAAATGCTTCTTAAACCTATTTTTCCGCTAAATGGAGCACGAATCTGCGTTTTTGATAGTTGAGCACAAATAAGCTGGGTTTGTGATTGCAATGACCTTAGTTCTGCCAATGCAACATCATACTCCTCTTTACTAATAGCTTCCTTTTGTAGCAGCATGCCGGCTCTATATTCAGTTTCTTGAGCTAAATTCTGCTTTGTTAATGCCTGTGATAATTGAGCCTGAAGCTCTAGGTCATTGATCTTTACTAATACTTTTCCCTTACTTACCGAAGTTCCCTCTGTAAAATTTATTGCGGTTACAAGTCCAGATATTTCACTACGAATGTCAACCTGTTCATTAGCTTCTATTGATCCGGCAATTGAAAGTGAGTTAGAAAAATTCTCGGTTTTTATAACTATACCATTTACATTGAGTACGGCTGCGGGCCCGCCCGGTTTACGACCACCCATACTAGCCTTCTGAGCTTTATTTTTATTAAAGCGGTAAGCAACTGCTCCACCAACAAGAATCACAATAAGTAGATATACGATGTATTTTACTTTCATAACATTAGTTATAGTTTTTTAAAATTGTATGTGGCTTTTTAATTTCTTTAGATTCAATTTTTATCAGGTTATCCTGAATGATACTCAATACCTCATTGAATATCAGCTTTTTAGACTCGCTTATATTTTGAAGTGATCTATTGTTTAATTCTTCAATAGCTTCTTTAATAACAGGAATATCTAGTTGAGCTTTGGCTGTGAGTCTGATCAACTGCTCTCTGCGGTCGTATGGATTTTTTTCGCGAAGTATGTAGTCTTTTTCTTCTAGGTAATCTAGAATATTGACCATGTATGATTTATCAATATGTAAAATTTCGGCAAGTGCCTTTTGAGAAAGATTCTCATCATGAAAATCTATTAACACCAGAACATAATGATATCGATCTATTGATAGCTGATTAACCATTTTTGAAAGGGCATTCAGGTATTTTTTAGAGGCTGATAATAGCAGATTTGCGAGAGGTTCTTGCATAATTTGTATACAAATCTATTTTTATACCTGGCAATTAGTTGAATGTAGCAACTATTTTACAGCCTGCAATTTACTTGCCTATTGAAAAGTGCATTAAAAAGTTAATTTTGACGCAACCAATTATCAATCCGTTTATGAAATATCTGGTATCATTTATTTTTATCGCAATTATGACTACTTCACTAAGAGCCCAGAATAAAATTACTTATGAAATATCTTTTTCAGAACCTCAAGCACATTATGTGGATGTTGCATTGCAAATTTCAGGCTTAAAGGCTGAGTATCTCGACTTAAAAATGCCAGTTTGGACACCCGGTTCTTATCTGATCAGAGAATATAGTAAAAATGTGGAGTCTTTTGAAGCCTTTAATACGGCAGGTGCATCTTTAAATGCCCAGAAAGTAACTAAAAATACTTGGAGGGTAGCAACCCAGAAGAATGCTAGTATCAAAGTAAGTTACCGTGTTTATGCTTTTGAAATTTCTGTCAGGACTAGTTTTGTAGATGAATCACATGCTTTTTTATCTCCAGCAGGAATTTTCATGTATCCTGAAGGGCAGCTGCACTCGGCATCAACCATCACCATTAAACCCTATAAAAACTGGACAAAAATATCAACCGGTCTTGAAATGGCAGGATCAAAGGCTAACAAGTTTAATGCCCCAGATTTTGATGTGCTGTATGACTCTCCTTTTGAAATTGGCAATCAGGATATCTTTGAGTTTGATGCAGCCGGAGTAAAACATGAGGTTGTGATGTACGGAGGTGGCAATTATGACAAAGAGATTCTGAAAAGAGATATGGCAAAAATTGTTGTGGAGCAAACCAAAACATTTGGAGTTAACCCAAACAAAAAATATGTGTTCATTGTTAATAATTTCAACTCCAATGGCGGAGGTTTGGAACATCTAAATTCCACGGTTTTAGGTTCCAGTCGTAATTCCTATGCTACAGAGGCGGGCCGCTTAAGGTTTTTAGGCCTTGTTGCGCATGAATATTTTCACCTTTGGAATGCCAAACGATTGAGACCAATAGCATTAGGCCCCTTTAATTATAACGAAGAAAATTATACAAGCAATTTATGGATTGTGGAGGGGTTCACTATTTATTATCAGGGTATTTATACCAATAGAGCTGGATTGCAAAGTCCTGAGAGTTTTGTTATGAATTTGGCAAACACGATCAGTCAGGTTGAGAATCAGCCAGGTAATCGTATAGATCCTGTTAGTCAGGCAAGTTTTGATGCCTGGATCAAGCTATACCGCCCAAATGAAAATTCAGCTAATTCAACTATTTCCTATTATAGTAAAGGGTCACTGATTGCCTTAATCATGGACCTAGAAATTATTCATTCTACTGCTGGCAAATCGGGGCTTGATGAGGTAATGAAAGCAATGTATGACGAGTATTTTGTCAAAAAAGCTAGAGGTTATACCGATGCAGAATTTAAAGCCATGGTAGAAAAAATAGCAGGAAAATCTTTTGATTCAATGTATGCAGATTATATTCATGGAGTAAAAACTATCGACTATACTACCTATTTAAATTATGCAGGCTTAACATTAATTGATGATGCTGCCTCTGCAAACGATGCCTATTTGGGAGCGTCAACCTCACTAAAAAATGGAAAGATTATAATTAGCAAGGTTTCTCGTGAAAGTCCGGCATGGGTAGGAGGATTAAATGTGAATGATGAAATTCTGACTATGAATGATCAGCAGATAAATGCTATTTCTGATCCAAGGCTGTCTGAAGTGGATATGTTTATTGCCAATAAGCTTGTGGGTGATAAGGTAAAAGTTCAAGTTAACCGAGATAGCCAGTTGCTAAATATCGATGTCGTGCTTGTTAGAAATCCAAATCATAAATTCAGAATTGCAGCCCTTGAAGTTGCCACGCCAGCTCAGGTGGCTGTGATGAAGCGATGGTTAAAAATTAACTAAATAAAAAAGCAGTCTAAGGCTGCTTTTTTATTTTATTGTTTTTGGTAGCTTTAATGGTAATACGTATTTCCAAACCTACATCTCCAGATCAAAAATCAGTAATTGCAGTTAAATCCAATCTCGGTATCCAATCAATAGTCAGATTTAACGGAGCTCAGGTTAATTTATAATCCAAGCCAAGAACATCGTCAGCACTCCAAAATAAATCGGCATCAAAATCTCTTTGTTTGTAGGATCTGTTATTAGCACCACCGCCATACTACCAAAAAAGACTAGGGGCTAAGCCATTGGTTTGCGAATCTTATCAAGTCTTGTAAAAAATAAAACGCTTTGTTTTTTTTTCATTCCTTATCATAAGGATGAAAAATTATGAAACTAAATTTAATCTTATTTGAAGAGCCCTTAATTTTAGCTAATTTGCTAAATTATCAGAATAAAATAATTGTTTTTATGGCAGAAATAACTCGGGTTTTTGATCTAATACAACTTTCTGTTGAAAAGTATCAGAAGGATGATATGGTGGTAGCCAAGCAGAATGGGCATTGGGAAAAGTATTCGACTGAGCGATTTGTAGGTTTAGTAAACCAAGTGAGCACTGGTCTAATAGCCTCCGGAATCAAGAAAGATGATAAAATTGCGATCATGTCGCCCAACCGGCCGGAATGGAATATTTGCGATTTTGGAATTATGCAGATCGGAGCAACTCAGGTACCCATGTACCCGACACTCGCCGAGAACGATATTAAATTTATTTTGAAAGATGCTGAAGTCAAAATTGTATTTGTTTCTGATATCATACTGTATGAAAAACTGAACAGCGTCAAAAAAAAAGAACAACTTGATTTAAAGATTTTTAGTTTTGATAAGATTGAAGGAGTACCCTATTGGATGGAACTGTCTGAACTTGCAGATCGGTCTGAACCAATTGATCTTCAAATTTATCGCGATCGTATTCTTCCTAGTGATCTTTTGACCTTAATTTATACTTCAGGCACAACAGGAACACCAAAAGGAGTGATGCTTACACATGACAACCTGGTGAGTAATTGCATTGCTTCTTCGGTGATGTATCCCAAGAATTTTTCTAAAGCATTGAGCTTTTTGCCTCTTTCTCATATTTTTGAGCGCATGGTTTTTTATATGTATTTCTACCTTGGCATATCTATTTACTATGCTCAAAGTATGGATACAATAGCTGCAGACCTTGCTGCAGTTAAACCTCATGGTTTTACAACAGTTCCGCGACTGCTAGAAAAGGTTTACGATCGGATTGTTGCCAAAGGGGCAGATTTAACCGGTATTAAAAAACAATTGTTTTTTTGGGCACTTAATCTGGGGCTCAAATACGAAATGGACGGTAAAAATGGTATTTTCTATGAGTTTCAGCTTAAGATTGCCAATAAAATTATATTTAATAAATGGCGTGA
>CAMDQV010000112.1 GCA_945906015.1 Pedobacter schmidteae
GGGGCCCGAAAAATCAAATACCCTTTTAAAAATGATTGAGGATAATTTGACCGAGAATATTGAATTCAACAGATTGGCTTTACATCATTTAGACAGTAAAGCGGCCTTACAATCTCCACATGCAAAAAAAGCCTTAATGGCCGTAATTCATGCAACCGCAGGTCAGGCCGACTACCTTGATTTGGTGAGACAATACGAACTTGAAAGCGAAAATTCAAACCTTTTAGCGATGGCAATAGCTAAAGCTAATGACCCTAATGGTATTAATGCGATAAGATTATTACTTGAGTTAAAAGGAGCTAATCTTATCAATAAAGTATTAATTAGTAATGATAAAACCCAAATTAATGCAATGTTGAACGCAATTGGCAGTGTAGGAAATACAGAATCAATAGCCATATTGGAAAAAATTAGCCTTCAAAATACCGAGAATATAGAAGTAAGGCAAAACGCCGCTGAAATGATTGGTAAAAGTAAAGCAGGCGAAGACCGCGCGCTTGAACTTTTACGTTCCAAAAAAGCTCCTGTAGAACTTATTCCGTATTTTGTATCTGGTTTAAAGGAAAGCAAACGCAAGGCTGTTTTGGATGAATCTTTAACATTTTTACCCCAAACCATAAAAAATATCAAACAAAAGCAATCCATCACGTTGAATGAATTACTTGCTTTAACAGGAAATACAAAAAATGGTGCTGCCGTTTTCAAAAGAAGTTGTAATGTGTGTCATCAAGTAAATAGCGAAGGTTATAATGTTGGCCCAAGATTGACAGAAATTGGTTCAAAATTAGCCAAAGAAGGATTATTTGATGCAATTATCAATCCTTCTGCAGGAATTAGTTTTGGATTTGAAACCTGGCAAATCGACTTGAAGGATGGATCGAGCCTGATGGGAATTATTTCAAGCAGAACCAAAACAGAAATAGAACTTAAATTTCCGGGAGGTTTAAATCAGAAAATCTATACCAATACTATTAAAACGATTAAGGTTATGCCTGAATCAATGATGCCTGAAGGTCTACACGAAACCATGACAAAACAAGAAATGGCAGATATTATTCAGTACATGGCCACTTTAAAGAAAAAAGAATAAAAATGAGTACTATTCAATCAACTTATAACCTAAAACTTATAACTTAAAACCTACAAATATAAAAATGAAATTCGGCATTAATACATTTCTATTCACATCCCCCTTTACAAATGAAAGTGTTTCCCTTTTCCCAAAGTTTAAAGAATGGGGCTTTGATTCTGTAGAAATCTCTATTGAAGATCCATCACATATTGACCCTCAGGTAATCAGGAAAGCGTTGGATGAAAACGGCCTTAAATGTGGAACTATTTGTGCTGCAATGGGCCCTGGACGTGATCTTAGAGGAACACCTGAAGAACAGCAGGTTGGCTTTGATTATTTAAAAAAAATGCTAAGTATGATGCCTGCTCTGGGTTGTGATACCTTAATCGGGCCCCTATATTCGAGAGTTGGTAGGGCAGAATTAGTGAGTAAAGAAGATTATGCAATACAATGGGAAACAGTTGCAAAACATTTAAAAACTTTAGCTGATTATGCTGAGCAATTGAATGTTAAGATGGCCATTGAACCTCTTAACCGTTATGAAACTGATTTTATCAATACCTGCGAACAAGGAATGAGAATGGTTAATCAGGTAAATAGCGATGCATTGATGCTTCAATTGGATACTTACCATATGAATATTGAAGAAAAAGATCCTTACCAGGCTATTTTAAAAGCAGGCAGTAAATTAGGCCACTTCCATGCATGCGGTTCAGACCGTGGAACACCAGGAGGTGACCAGATCAATTGGGACAAAATCAGTTCAGCGCTTCATCAAATTAATTATGATGGAGATGTAGTAATTGAATCATTTATTCCGGATATTGAAATGATTGCTAAAGCGGCCTCTATTTGGCGACAATTTGAACCTTCACAAGAAGATATTGCGATTAAAGGATTAAGATTTTTAAGATCTAGTTTAATTAAATAATACCAGAATTGAAACCTATATTTTAAACCTTATGTTATGGATTCAAGACGTAATTTTTTACAAACATTAAGTGCTTCAATACTAGCTTTATCTATACCCCGAACTGGTTTAGCGAGCGTTGAGGATTTTTATAGTCAACCATACGAAGGCCCCGTACTTCGGGTTGCAATCATGGGTCTGGGAAGTTATGGAACCCGGGTAGCTGAGGCCATGCAAGCCTGTAAAATGGCTAAATTAGTCGGGCTAATCAGTGGAACACCGTCAAAAATAAAGAACTGGCAGAGCAAGTATAACATTTCAGAGAAGAATTGCTACAATTATGAGAATTTCGATCTCATTAAAGATAATCCCGACATTGATGCAGTTTACGTCATAACGCCGAATGCCCTGCACCACGATCAGGTAATACGTGTAGCCAAAGCCGATAAACATGTTATTTGCGAAAAACCAATGGCCTTGAATGCCAAAGAAGGGCAGGAAATGATTGATGCCTGCAAGAAAGCGAATGTCAAATTACTTGTAGGATACCGGATGCACTTTGAACCTAAAACCCAGGAAGTAATCCGGATGCGGAAAGCAGGGGAATTGGGTAAAATTATGTTTTTTCAGGGATTATGCGGCTTTAAAATTGGTGACCCTACTCAGTGGCGATTGAATAAGCAATTAGCCGGAGGGGGCTCCATGATGGATATAGGCATATATGCAATCAACGGGTCGCGTTATATGGTAGGCCAAGAGCCTATTTGGGTTACTGCACAGGAAACCAAAACAAATCCGGAAAAGTTTAAAGAAGGCGTTGACGAAACCATTCAATTTCAACTGGGATTTTCTGGCGGGGCGATAGCATCTTGTTTGTCAAGCTATAATATGAATAATTTGGATCGCTTTTTCTTAAACGCTGAAAAAGGATTTGCCGAGTTACAACCTTCAACCGGTTATGGACCAATCAAAGGCCGTACTAATAAAGGTGAATTAAATCATCCTCATGTTACTCACCAAACCATACAAATGGAAAAAATGGCGGGAATCATTTTGGCAGGGGAAACAACTCTTGTACCTGTAGATGGTGAAGAAGGCCTCAAAGACCTAAAAATCATTGATGCGATCTATTTAGCAGTTAAAACAGGTAAAAAAATAAATTTGAAATTGTAAATAAATTTCTGGTGAAACTCCATAAATTAAAATAAACACCAAGAACATGATTATACCTAAGAAAAAGAATTTGAAAGTACTGCTTTACAGCTTGACATTCGTGCTAATTGCCTTAACTGCGTTTAAGTTTGCACAATCAAATCCAAGTGCCTTAAAAATTAAAAAAGGTGATCATATCATTTTAATTGGAAACAACCTTGGTTCAAGAATGATGAATTATGGTCATTTTGAAACAGAAATGCAGCTTCGTTATCCGGATAGCATGCTTTACATTCGTAATATGTGTGATGGAGGGGATACTCCCGGATTCAGAGCACATTCCAGTCGTTCAATACCCTGGGCATTCCCTGGAGCCGAAAAATTCCAAACCGAATATGCAAAAAACTCGAATAGTGAAGGCTTTTTTGATAGTCCAGATGCCTGGATAGGCAATCACAAAGCAGACATAATCATTGCTTTTTTTGGATATAGCGAGTCATTCCAAGGTGCAAAAGGACTTGAAAACTACAAGGCTGAACTAGATGCCTTTATCAAACATACCTTAAAACAAAAGTATAACGTAACATCAATGCCACAGCTTGCAATTGTGTCTCCGATTGCTTTCGAAGATCTTTCTAAGCAGTTTGACCTTCCAAATGGAAAAACTGAAAATATAAACCTAGAGCTCTATGCCAAGGCAATGAAAGAAATTGCTGCTAAAAACAAGGTTCATTATTTAAATGTTTTTACGCCCACAAAACAATGGTATGATACCAATGAGAAACCTCAAACAATTGATGGTTCTCAGCTTACTGATGCTGCCTATGCTAAATTTGCTCCTCTTTTAGCTGATGGAATCTTTGGAAAATTTAAAGTAAAACCTGCCATGGAAGCCAACCGTAAATTAGTGCATGATGCCGTACAAGAAAAAAACTGGATGTGGCATAATGACATTAAGGTTCCAAATGGTGTTCATGTTTATGGCCGACGCTACAATCCATTCGGACTAGATAATTACCCTGCTGAAATAAAGAAAATCAGAGAATTGACCTTGATAAGAGATCAGGCAATCTGGATGGCAAATAAAGGCAAAAAAATGGACCTGGCTGCAGCTGATAAAAATACCACACAGCTACCTAAAATAACAACCAATTTCAATCCCTCGAAAAACGGCAGCCTTGATTATCTATATGGGAAAGATGCCCTTGATAAATTCAATTTGCCTCCAGGATATAAAATTGATCTTTTTGCTTCTGAAGTTGAATTTAAAGACGTTGAGAATCCCGTTCAGTTATCCTTTGATAATAAAGGTAGGCTTTGGATAGCTACAATGCCAACATACCCACATTGGCAACCTGGTGATAAAAAACCTAATGATAAGATCATTATACTAGAAGATACAAACAATGATGGCAAGGCTGATAAGCAAACAACCTTTTTAGAGGGCATACACCTTCCTGTAGGTTTCGAAATTGCACCTGAAGGTGTTTATGTTTCCCAGGGTACCAACCTGGTTCTTTATAAAGATACAAATGGTGATGATAAAGCTGATTCTAAAGAAATTCTGTTAAGTGGATTTGATGATCATGATACACATCATGCACACCATGCCTACACTACAGACCCGTCTGGAGCAATTTATATGGGTGAAGGAGTATTTTTACATACCAATGTGGAAACCTCTTACGGTACAGTTCGTGCAACCAATGGCGGCTTTTACAGATATAATCCTGCCCGCCGTCAGTTGGAGCGTACTGCTCAGCTTTCTATTCCAAATCCATGGGGAATTACTTTTGACGAATGGGGACAGAATTTCTTTGCCGAAACCTCAGGTCCAGATTTAGTATGGATGATGCCCGGAACTGTAAAGTCAAGATATGGGGTTGCTACCCCAAGACCAGTAAACCTGATTGAAGAAAAACATCGAGTTCGCCCTACCTCAGGAATTGAATTTATATCAAGTCGCCATTTTCCGGATGAGGTACAGGGTGATCTGCTCATTAATAATAACATTGGTTTTTTAGGAACTAAAGAACATACAATGGAAGAAAGTGGAACTGGCTTTGCAAGTAAGCATCGTCAAGATCTCCTCGTATCCGACGACAAAAATTTCCGTCCTGTAGATATGGAATTTGCTCCTGATGGCTCACTCTACGTGGTAGATTGGCATAATGTGCTAATTGGACATATGCAACATAATATTCGTGACCCTCTTCGTGATCATTCTCATGGACGAATTTACCGCATCACCTATCCATCCAGACCACTGGTTAAACCAGCTAAAGTTGCAGGTGCAAGCATCAATGAGCTTTTAGATAATCTAAAACTTCCTGAATATCGTACCCGCTACAGAACACGACGTGAACTTCGCGGTCGGCCGGTTTCACAGGTTCTTGCTGCAATTACACCATGGGCAGCAAAACTTGATAAAAAAGATTCTCGTTATGAGCACCATTTGCTAGAAGCATTATGGGTGAGCTGGGGTTTAAATAAAGTTGACCAAAAATTACTTCGTCAATTACTTTTGGCAAAAGACTACAGAGCTCGTGCTGCAGCTATACGTGTTTTACGTTATACAGGGCATCAGGTAGCCGATCAGCCAAACTTACTTGTTCAGGCTGCCAAAGATGTTCATGGCAGAGTAAGGTTAGAAGCAATTGTAACGGCATCCTGGCTTGAAAAAAATAAAGGCCTTGCTGTTTTAATGGAAGCCGGAAAACATCCCGTTGATGAATGGATGGTACCTGCCTATGAAACAGCTCTTGCACACCTCAATGGGCGTGAACGCGTTGTGAAAAAAGAAGAACCTGTTCTTACCGATTTAAAAGGAGCAGAACGCGATCTATTCATTAAAGGAAAAGCAATCTACGCACGCGATGGCTACTGTAACACCTGCCATCAGGGTAATGGAAAAGGTTTGGAAAGCTCTGGCTTCCCTCCTCTTGCAGGTACTAGCTGGGTTACCGGCAACGAAGAGCGCTTGATCAAACTGGTATTAAAAGGTCTTTATGGTCCAATTGATGTTCTTGGTAAAAAATATCCAGGACAGGTACCAATGACTCCTTTTGCAGGAATGCTGAATGACAATGAAGTTGCAGCAGTATTGACTTATGTACGAAACTCGTTTGGTAATAAAGCTTCGGCTATCTCAGCAGAAAAAGTAACAGCCACACGAGCTTCAGTTCAAGACAAAACCGGCTTTTATACACCTGATGAATTATTAAAACAACATCCTTTAGAAAAATAAACAAAATAGATCCTAATTAGATCTTCACAAAAATTGAAACATCAGAATATAATTTTTAATTAGGATACTAACAAATTGCTTAATTTAAAACAATGAAGAACAAAAAAACATATAGACTGTTTGCAATCCTAATGATCCTATTCATTAATGCCGGATCAGCAATTGCTCAAACAAGTGCGCAATGGATTGTATATCAGGGAAATGAAGGCCCTGGAAAAGGCAAACATATTGTATTTGTAAGTGGTGATGAAGAATATCGCTCAGAGCAAGGCTTACCAATGTTGGCAAAGATTCTGGCAGAGCGTCATGGTTTTAAGTGCACTGTATTATTTGCTATAGATCCAAAAACTAATTTGATTGATCCTAATTATCAGACAAATATTCCCGGACTGGAACACTTAAAGACAGCTGATCT
>CAMDQV010000113.1 GCA_945906015.1 Pedobacter schmidteae
GATGTTAACTCGAATTGTCTGGGGTCAAAACAATAAACAGGAATGATACTATGCCCTCTGCGCACAGCTTCAGTCAGTATTTCATTGTCGTGAATTCGTAAATCTTTTCTAAACCAAACCAATATGGTTTTTCCACTCATATGTTAAAAGGGCTATCCCTGAATTGAATTTTTAAAGCAGATTATATCTGTTTTAAATTATAGGCTAAATTACGTGCTAGAATTGATTTTAATAATCATTTTCTTGTAAGATTTTTAATATAAACTAATTATATCCTAATAAATTACCCTAATTGCGGAGCAGAAAGTAGTCAAGCAACAAAATAGACCCTAAATTAAACTTCATTTATTTGATAATAAAATAAAAAATAATTTTTATATTCATTTAACTAATATATTCTAATATGAAAACTATAAAGAATATCATCCAAACCAAATCTAACTCTATTTACGCTGTTACTCCTCAAACATCTGTATTAGATGCTTTACAAGTAATGATGGATAAAAACATCAGTGCTTTACTTGTAATGGAAGGGCCTGAACTTAAAGGAATATTTACTGAAAGAGATTACGCTCGCAAAATCATTTTACAGGGAAAAGCTTCAAAAGAAACAAGCATTCAAGAAGTAATGACTACAAAACTTGAAACAGTTAAGTTGAATGCAAGCATTGAGCACTGCATGAAGATCATGACCGAACGACACATCAGACATTTACCCATTGTGGAGGATGGGATTGTAGCCGGAATGATCTCGATTGGTGACATTGTAAAATTTGTAATTGAAGACCAAAAACAAACGATAGAACAGTTGCAGACTTATATAAGTAGTTAGGACCATATCATGTTCGGACTGACCAATGAATGTTTAATCAAAGCAAAACGTGTGATTTAAGACTTAATCCGCAATTATTGCTTTACGTCAGTTACCGTAACTTCAAAATCAAGGACTGAGAATGAAGGAATAGAAGGTGAACTGCCTTCCAAACCGTAGCCTAAGGCAGATGGAACAATTAAACGAATACTGCCGCCTTGTTTGATAAGGGGAATACCCTGACGCCAACCATTAACTAAAGAATTAACTTTAAAAGTTGCTTCGCTACCTGCAAGTGCCCTATCAAATATAGTTCCATTAAGCAATTTACCCGTATAATTTGCAACAATTGTAGAATCTAGTGTTATAGGGCTTCCAGTTCCAGGCTGTCCTATTTTATAATACAAGCCGGTTGTAGTTTTGGTAAATCCAGTCAGCGAATTAGATTCCAGGTATTTTTTAATCGTAAAATCTTCATATTGAACTAATTTTGAGATATCCAACGCTCTAACAGTAACATCCAGAGATGCATTTCCAGGAATAGATCCTGATCCATTTCTTCCAAAAGCTAAACGGGAAGGAATGATCATCCTGATAGTACCATTCGACTTTTTCAATACTTCTTTTACTCCTATTCGGATAGGTTCTGGATTATAATACCCAAGAAAATTATAATACCTGTTGGCAATACTAAAGGTATCGACAGAAACATATTTACCGTCTAATGATCGCATTGTAATTAATGCTGGCATCTTATCAGAATATTGAACTTCAGAACCAGTACCAGCAGACACCACTTGATAATAAACGCCGGTTCCCTGATATTCCTGCATATTAATTTTATTCAGTTGGATATATTCCTGAACATTTCTATCGTCAATTACATCAATTGTCTCATATTCCTTTTGACATGAAAAAAAGATAGTTAACACTAAAAAACCGGGTAAAGTATAGTTAAAAAATCGTTTCATTTCTTCTAATTATTATTGAACATCAACCAATTCTATATCAAAATCAAGAACTGCGTTTGACGGAATTTTTCCCGAACCACCTGGTCCATAACCATAACCAGAAGGGATGAGTAATCTGATTTTACCACCTTTTTTAATTAGAGGAACGCCAATTTGCCAGCCTAAAATTACATTTCCAAGCGAGAAAGTAAGGGGCTGAGTTGTAGTTTGATCGAAAACTGTTCCATTCAATAGCCTGCCAGCATATTTGGCTGTTACAAGAGTTGAATTAGAATAGGTTGTTGACCCAGTACCAGAGCTTAAAATTTGATAATATATTCCACTGGAATGCTTAATTGCTGTAATATTTTTATCTGCTATAAATTTAACAATCAAAGCATCATCTAATCCAGCCTGCACCGCAGGATCATGATCGTCACTTTTAACACATGAGGCTAGCGTGAACATCATGATAAAGGATATAATTACTAAATTTTTAATCTTCATATTGTTGCAAATTTATCTTTTTAAATTTTAAAAAGTAAGGATTAACATTATTTAACAAAATATTTAGTCAATCTGTATCTGCTGCTCAATAATAAACGAATAAAAAACTAGATGAAACTGATTTTATTGAGGAGTATGGATATGTGGTTTCCAGGTATCTGTTCTAACAATTGCTCCCAGATCATGCAGCATATTGTAGAGCCCAAAATTTGTGCGGTTTACATAAATAAAATGCTTTACACCTCTAGCTTGTTTGAATTCAGGCATTCTTGCAATTCTCTCACCATAATTATACAGGTTGTCAAAATACCCCTTTTTACTGAAATCAAAGGTTTGAGACATGTAGGGCTGGGCAAATAATTCAATCATTTCTTTGTAAACCTGATAGAAAAATTCAACTTGTGCAGGAGTATCATCTTTGCGAATCATCTCTAATTGGCGGAATGTTTTGATGGTCTTTGTTTTATCCTGAAGTATGTTTGTTGAGGTCATGCTAAAGAAGGGCTCATAAAAATCAGCTGGCATTTCTTTTATGCAACCAAAATCAATTACTCCCAGCTTCCCATCCTGAGTAATCAGAAAATTTCCGGGATGTGGATCTGCGTGAACAGCTCTTAATTCATGCTGCTGGAAATTATAAAAATCCCAGAGCACCTGTCCCACCTGATTACAGATGGCTTGTGAAGGATTCGTTTTCATGAATTCCTTCATATGCAGGCCATCCAGCCAGCCCATAGTGATAATCCGCTTTGACGACAAATCGGGAAAATAGGTAGGGAAAATAAGGTTTGGAATGTTCTTACAGGCTTCAGAGAATTCGATAGAACGTTTTATCTCCAGATCATAATCAGTCTCTTCAAGCAGACGCTCTTCAACCTCTGACATGTAAACTTCCAGCTCTTTCTGGCTCATCCCAAGTAAACGGAAAGCAAATGGCTTTACCATTTTCAAATCAGATGAGATGCTATCACCAACTCCAGGGTACTGAATTTTTATAGCCAATTTTTTACCCTCAAGGCTAGCCTGATGAACCTGTCCAATTGATGCTGCATTTGTTGACCTGATATTAAATTCATCAAATATTTGAAAGGGTGTTTTTCCGAAATATCTGGTAAAAGTTTTAACGATGAGGGGGCCTGATAAAGGAGGAGCATTGTATAAAGACATGGAAAATTGATCTACATAAGCTTTTGGCAAAATGTTTTTATCCATGCTAAGCATTTGAGCAACCTTGAGAGCACTCCCCTTCAACTCACTTAGCGAATTATAAATATCTGTTGCGTTATCAAGATTTAATTCATCCTTATTAAGGGCAGGGTTAAATAATTTTTTAGAATAATGCTTGATGTAATTACCCCCAACCTTAAATCCTGTTTTGACAAATTTTGCAGACCGCTGTGTTTTTGAAGTTGGGATACTATCTTGTTCTTTCATGCTTTTTGGCATAATGCCAATGAATATTTATTAAAACTTCATATTTTGTTTCATACCACCATTGTTCATCATAAATTTTCCATAGTCAAAAAGACTATCAAGAGCAGATTTTTCGAACAAATCAAAGGTCACATTAATGCCTCTTTCAATGGCTTCATCGGTCTTATCAAAACCAACACTGTTATCTTTTGCCCAGAAATTAAGAATAAAACCGAACTGTATCCAAAGTGCATCTTTATACTTAGACGTAAAAAAACGTCTATTGGCTAGTTCACCTGACTCAATACCCTGATTAATAATACCAGCAGCAAACGCTTCAACTATGTTTTTTACCCCGGTAATGGCAGATGGAGTTCCAATCATCATACCTGAGTGTTTTAGGCTATAAAGCACAAAACTTCGCTTGCTTTTGAGGAGTTCAATAAATGCATAAAAGAATGCCAGTGCTTTCTCTCTTGAAGAATATTGCGACCACACCTCCTGACTTTCGACTCCTGTCAGTGCTTTTTGGCATAGATCTGTCCAGATAGATTGCTCTATTCCTTCAAAAGAAGCAAAATAATTATAAAATTCTTCTTCGGTAAGGTTATTCGCCTTAGCAAAAACATACACAGATTTAGGTTTAGTACCATGTGTTAAAACATAATCAACGTAAGCATTTTGCAACTCTTCAGCAGAAATCAAAGTCATTTTCTTAGCCATATTTTAAAGATTTGTTGGATTATGGTTACCCCTATTTAAATTTATTGAATCATTTACTCTGACAGGGGCATATTTCAATTGCTTCGGTGCAGAATTTGAAGTACTGTTTTTCTTAAAAAAGAAATATAATTTCTGAATAAGAGCTATTAATGATCCGGCCATATCAAGATTTTTGAAGTTCATAATCATTGTAATTAATTGTTTGACAAATATCGGGAATACAGTAAAGGAAATTGATTTTGAAGGTTGAATTATTGTCATTTTTAAAGGCAAAATGACCAGCGATGATAAAGATTGACAAAGCGATGATAAAGGATAATATCTCATCAGACCAGCATGACTGGCCTGATGAGATAAAAATCAATAACAGTATTTGTTGGCTTCGATCAATTGCTTAGCAACACGCTGCCTGGTTTCTTTGATATTAAATGGTTCAGTTTTAGTAAATCGTTTTAATCCAACAAGCATCATTCTAAGTTCATCACCTTCTGCAAAAGAGCAAAGTGCTTCTTTTCCAGCTCTAGCCACCTGATCAACTGATTGATAAAGATAGATACGCATCATATCTAATTGTCCTTTGCATGAATCTTCTCCTCTTAATTTTACCAATTTCTCTACACGTAGAATAGTTGACTCAAGCACATACACGTATCCAATTATATCAGCAATATTCATCAATATTTCCTGCTCTTTAGAAAGGGTCATCATTAGTTTCTGAACAGCAGCGCCGGCAATCATTAAACCAGCTTTTTTAAGGTTTTGCAGTACCTTCTTCTCAGCAGCGAATAGTGTAGTATCTTGGTCAGTAAAATCAGGAATCGACATTAATTCGGCTGCAACTGCCTGTGCAGGTGTCATCAAATCTAATTCACCTTTCATGGCACGTTTCAAAAGCATATCCAGAATCAGCATACGATTGATCTCGTTCGTGCCTTCAAATATCCTGTTGATCCGGCTATCGCGATAGGCGCGATCCATTGGAGCTTCAGCTGAATAACCCATACCACCATAAATCTGAACTCCTTCATCCACAATATAATCGAGCATTTCAGATCCCCATACTTTCAAAATGGCACATTCAACAGCAAACTGTTCTGTTGATTTTAATTTTGCCTGTGAAGGATCTATTCCTTCTGCAACAAGCATATCATAGGCATCATCAATGTTTTGTCCGGCACGGTAAGCAGCACTCTCAATCGCAAAATTTCTGGTTGCCATTTCGGCCAGTTTATATCGAATAGCTCCAAATTTAGAGATCGGCAAACCAAACTGAATACGCTCATTTGAATAATTGATGGCATAATTTAAAACCTTACGAGATGAGCCAATTGCAGCAACACCAAGTTTGATCCTGCCAATATTCAATATATTAACAGCTATTTTAAAGCCATTTTGGCGCTCTGAAATCAGATTAGCTATAGGAACGGGGCAATCAGTAAAAAATACCTGACGAGTTGAAGAACCCTTAATTCCCATTTTATGCTCTTCAGGATTCATGGCGATACCGCCAAAACCCTTTTCTATAATAAAGGCAGACAGATTTTTATCATCGTCGATCTTTGCAAAAACGATAAAAATATCGGCGAAACCACCATTGGTGATCCACATTTTTTGACCAGTGATCAAATAATGAGTGCCTTCAGCATTTAATACCGCTTTAGTTCTTGCTGAATTTGCATCTGAACCAGAATTTGGTTCAGTCAGGCAATAAGATGCTTTCCATTCACCTGTTGCAAGCTTTGGGATATACTTATCTTTTTGTTCCTTGTTTCCATAATATAAAATGGGCAAGGTTCCAATACCTGTATGTGCAGAAAGCGCAACCGCAAAAGAACAGCCGGGGCCAACTGAATCGGCAACCAACATGGAGGTATTGAAATTTTTTCCAAAACCACCATATTCTTCGGGAATAGATACTGCCAATAAACCAAGTGCACCGGCCTTATCCATTAAACTGACCATTAGCCCTTCTTCCTGATTGTCGATCCGGTCCAAATTGGCATAAACCTCTGATTCCAGAAAATCTTCACAGGTTTTGCGGATCATCAACTGCTCCTCGTCAAACTCCTCGGGTATGAAAATATCTTCACATGCCGTTTCGCAAATAATAAATTCTCCGCCTTTTATTGATTTTTTTATTGTACTCATATTATTATATTTAATGGATAAAAGATAAAGTAGCAATGATTAAGGACAAATCTGTTTCAATAGAACTCATCCTTTAGTCTTTGTCATTTCATCCTTAATCTTTGTTATTTTCTAATTGTTAATTCAGCTTTTTAAACTTAATTCCAGGCTGGTTAAAAATTTAGTTAACATTTTTTGAAGCTTTATTATTTTTGATACAAGACTACTTAATGTCTCTCCTTTTATAATACCAAACTCATTTG
>CAMDQV010000114.1 GCA_945906015.1 Pedobacter schmidteae
GCAAAACAGAAAACGTAAGGTTGCTGAATCATTGATCACAACTGAAGAAAGTTTCGTTAAATCATTAACTGTAAAAGATATTGAGGATATCCTGAACTGATCATTTGGCCCCTATTTTAGGAAGAGTAGCCCTATAATTAAAGAAAATAGCAACTAATACACCTATTATTATGGCTATCAGATAATTGCCATCAGAAACCCAAGCGGATTGGATTCAAAGAATCATATTAATGTACCACCACCCAACTGCTGTTACAAACCCGCCCAAAGATATCACGGTACACATTCTTATCAGAGGCAGCCAGGGCTCCCGAAATTGCAAACATCAATTGCCGAATAGGTCAATATAATATGGTAACTACATTTTTTAAAAAATCTAGCTTAATTTAGTGATTTTCATTCATTATTTTTATCGGCATTCAAAAAGTTGAGATACTGCACCATGCTAATGAAACCCGCTCCCAAACTTTCAAGATGACTGGTATGAACCTGACAATCAATAAGTTTATAGGTCTTATTCTGACAAAGCCAGATTAGGGCAGCCTTCGAAGCATTACTAACTTTGCTAAACATACTCTCGCCACAGAAGACCGAATTTATATGAATACCATACAAACCACCAACAAGCTGATCGTTTTGCCAAACCTCAACTGAGTGTGCAATACCTAATCTATATAAATTAATGTAGGCCTCCTGCATATCACTTGTTATCCAAGTACCATCCTGATCTAGACGACTGATAGTGGCACAAGCTTTAATTACATCTGGGAAAGCGGTGTCAAAGGTAATCCTGAATTTCTCTGAATTTAATAGCTTATGCATTGATTTAGAGATTTTTAACTGATCAGGAATCAATACAAACCGTTTATGTGGAGCATACCATAAAATAGGGGTTTCTTCAGAAAACCAAGGAAAAATGCCGCACTGATATGCCAAAACTAATCTTTCGGCAGACAGGTTGCCACCAATAGCCAGAAGCCCGTCCTGATCGGCAAGTTCAGGTTCAGGAAACCATAGTTCATCATCAGATAAACAAATAACATGGGTATTAAATTCTCTATTAATCAATTCAATAACAGTAGCAAAATAGTTGGAGTTAATAAAAGAATGGAATACAGGGCCAATGATCTCAGATTAAATTTGTCTTTGACAAATAAAACAATAGAAATAGCAGGTAAAAAAATGATTAATGCAAGCATAGGAAGCCAGAGTAGCTCAAAAAATGCCCCGGTAATTGCGAAATGATAAACATCAGCAGTATTTCCAATAATCCAAAAAAGTGTTACAAAAAAACTGATCACAAATACCCTTTTATTAGTGAGTGAATTATGAAAGCTGCTTTGATTTTCTAGCATTATTTAATATAAAGAAAACAGGTATAATTATTTACAGTGTTGTTCAATGAAATTGACTGCTCTGTCACTACCTACTAATCTGACCATTTGGAAATCTTCGCAAGCGCCCTGTGAGTCGCCTTGTTTAAGCTTACGCTGAGCTTGTTTTATTAATCGCTCAATAAATTTATCATCATAGCCTAGCTGCATTTTTATGGCTTCAATACGCGCCTCATCAGCTGCATTATAATTGCCCGGCAATCTTTTATCATAGTAATTGAAAATAACCATACTCATTCCTTCTCTAGCATGGTAAGCACTGATCGCGGCATTAATTTCGTCTTTAGTACGCTGCTCACATTTATAACCCTTAAGAGTAAAGTTTACTGGAAGCACCATGGATACTAATGTATCATGATTAGCCGGCATGATCCACCTACCGGAAGTAAGTCGCACTACACGTAAAGCTTCCTTATCAAGGTCTATCCCAAATCCCTTTTTTACCTCCGAGTAATATATCTTTCCCTGCTGGTTAATTTTAAAACTAACCTGGACTGTACCCTGCAAACAATTATCGCGGGAATATTCAGGATAGATTAGGTTATTGTAGATAAAGGTTGCTAAACTCTTCTGTCCACCTTTAAAAACAGGTGGTTCATCTGCAAAAAGAGATGTGATATTAAAAAATAAAATAACTATCAAGTTTATGACCATACTCTAAATTTAGTAAATTAATGAAGAAAACTTAGTTGAAAGTTTGATTTAGCAAAATGGCAGGATCCGGACAGTTACCAAGAAAATTGATCCTTTCAGAAAATTTACATACTCCAGGATAATCTCCATCATAGCCTTGCATGTCAAAAACAAGCTGAAAATGTAGATGCGGTGGCCAGTTCCCATTCTCTGAAAAAATTCCAAATTCGGCAATCTTTTCACCCTGCTTAACTGCTGCTCCCTTTTGTAGTCTTTCGATGCTGCTCAGGCTCAAATGACCATATAAAGAATGTAAAATCAAACCATCTAGATTATGTTTAAGTATCAATGTGGTACCATAATCGCCAAAATTGTCATTAAACCGGAAACTATGAATTTGACCTGAGAGTGGTGCATAAACAGGTGTTCCTGCATCAGCCCATATGTCAATACCCAAGTGCAAACGACGCGGTTCTTCTAAATTATCAAACAATTCACTTCTGGAATAAAGTGTACGATACTCATCATAACCACCAATACCGTAGCGGCAATTATTCTTCTTTAGCTTTTCTGATATCCAGGATGAAAACAATGCATTGTCTGCTATTATTTGAAGATTTAGCTCCTGATTGGAAGAGCTGAAGTCAAATGGAAATAATTGATCAGTTTGTGAATTGAAATCAACCAATGGTGAAACATATTCGGGATGATCCTTCAAATAAAGGTCAAGCTGAGTCAGTCTGCTCATGCAAACAAAAAGTAATAATTATAAATATAATGCGACAAAGCACCGGCTACAACAAATACATGCCATATTTCATGACTATGAAAAGTGTTGCCCATGGGCTTATCCTTATAATAAAAGAAAGTGCCCCCAATATAAAAAATGCCCCCTAATACCATCCAAGCAATTGCTGAAACTGGTAATTTTTCGAACATCTCTTCTATTAACGGTATAATCAATGCTCCCATAGAAATGTATATAGCCAGCGAAAGTCCTTTATGCTTCAATCGATTGAATATTTTAAGTAGACAACCAGCAAAAGCAATGGTCCAGATCATGCCGAATAAAGTCCATCGAAGCCAACCATCAAAAACCAGTAATGCCGTAGGTGTGTATGAACCGGCTATCATCAGATAAATACAACAATGATCAAATTTTTGCCAGAAGCGGATCTCCCTTTCAGTAGTAGGATAGCTATGATAAGTTGAACTTATTCCAAAAAGGACAAACGTACAAATGCCATATACCCATGCAGCTGTATATTCAATCTGACTATCTGCCCGGCTAAGCAAAAGAAACATGCCAGGAATAGCCAGAATAGCAGGAACTAAATGAGTATAAAAGTTTAAGGGTTCTCTTATAGTCCTCATGCTGATTAATCTTCTATTTCTGAATCTTCGGGCTGACGAGGTTCTTTGCTGATTTTATCAAAAATCTTATCCATTCGCTCTACATATTCACTGGTATCGTCCAGAAAAAATTCAAGTTGTGGCACTATTCTTACCTGATCTTTGATACGATTACCTAATTTATATCTGATCTCATTTGCATGAGACTTAATGGTATTTATAGCAAGCGAATTGTTGCTGCTATTAAAAAAACTCAAATAAACACGGGCTATGGCAAGATCAGGTGATACCCTTACCTTAGTAATGGTCACCATTATATTAGGCAGAAAATTCATTCCTTCTCTCTGAAATATTTCAGCTAGATCTTTTTGAATAACTCCTGCAAACTTTTGTTGACGTTTTGATTCCATAAACTGGGGAAAATAAATGGCCTGATATACAAATTAACTAAAATTAGATGTGAATGTATTAGTCGGGTTTTAAAGATGACCCTAATTCGATAAAAAGAAGTACCGTATCAGTCTTTAATACACTCTTTATTAACTTTAAATTTATTAATAGAGTAATTTATCATATGGATACCGTTTTGTATGAATGGCCTTTACCTTTTCATACAAAACAGATCTGAATTGCTCCACATTTTCTTTTTTAAGTGCCGATATAAAAATTGCAGGATTTCGATCCTTGCTCATCCAGCTATTTTTAAAATCAGCCAGGCTCATTGGCGCTTGTTCCTCTTGCGGGTCATAATCAGCCGGTTTATAGGCATCAATTTTATTGAAAACGGTAATTACTTCTTTATCTATCGCACCCATTTCCTTAAGTGTCTCATTAACTGTATTAATCTGATCTTCAAAATTAGGGTGAGATATATCCACAACATGGATCAGGACATCTGCTTCACGCACTTCATCCAACGTAGATTTAAAACATTCAATCAGGTGATGTGGGAGTTTACGGATAAAACCAACCGTATCAGAAAGCAGTAAGGGTAAATTTTCAATTACAACTTTTCTAACTGTTGTATCAAGAGTAGCAAAAAGTTTATTTTCAGCAAAAACCTCAGATTTTGAGATCATATTCATAATGGTTGACTTCCCAACGTTAGTATAACCAACAAGGGATACTCTGATCAACTGACTCCTATTTTTACGCTGAGTTTCGTTTTGCTTATCAATTTCTCTCAGTCTTTCCTTTAGAACTGAAATTTTATTAAGGATTAAGCGACGGTCAGTCTCGATCTGGCTTTCACCAGGTCCACGCATTCCAATTCCACCCTTTTGACGTTCAAGGTGAGTCCATAAACGTGTTAATCTAGGTAATAGATACTGAAGCTGTGCAAGTTCAACCTGTGTTTTTGCTTGTGATGTTTGTGCTCTTCTGGCAAAAATATCAAGAATCAGGTTGCTCCTGTCAAGAATCTTTACCTGAAGTTCATTTTCAATATTTCTCAGTTGTGATGGAGAAAGCTCATCGTCAAAAATGACCATATCAATTTCTTCCGACTTTACATAGGCATTTATTTCTTCGAGCTTGCCAGTTCCAACAAATGTTGCTCTGTCGGGACGCTGCATCCTTTGTGTAAATGCCATTTGGGTATCACCACCAGCAGTCTCAACCAGAAATTTTAATTCATCCAGATATTCCCGGGTTTGTTCTTCAGATTCGCCGGGTTTAATTATCCCAACCAGAACGGCTCTTTCCGGTTTTACTGAGGTATCATAAAATTTTAGTCTAGGCATTTCAGTATTAACAAAGTACAAAGATAATGGTTTGTAACGGTCAAATTGATTGTACCCTGCCAGAATATCCAAGAATACGGTTGCTAAAAAACCAGAGCTTATAGTTGAGCTACAAACTCTTTCAATGCCTTCCCGGGAGCCACTTCTTTCATAAAATTCTCTCCAATCAGAAAGCCATTAAACCCCGCTATTTTTAGATCAGCAATTTTTTTAGGATCACTTATTCCACTTTCTGAGATTTTAAGAAATTGAGAAGGAATATGATCAACCAAGTCAAAAGAATGCTGAATTGAAACAGAAAAATCACCTAAATTACGGTTATTCACCCCAACCGCATCTAGATCTTCACATAAACTGCGATTTAATTCATCAAGATTATGAACTTCAAGCAATACATTCATACCCAATGATTTGGCCAACTTTGCAAGGTTTTTAATTTCTTTAGGATTTAAAATAGAAGCAATAAGTAGGATAATATCTGCCCCCAGAGCCTTTGCTTCTATAACCTGGAATTCATCCAGCATAAAGTCTTTCCTTAATACAGGAATAGTATTGGCCTTTCTTGCAGCAATAAGATCTCTGTTATTGCCTCCAAAAAAACTCTCGTCAGTTAATACAGAAAGTGCAGATGCACCCGCTTCAGCATACCCATTTGTAACCTCTTGTACACTCAGTTTATCATTTATGATACCCTTTGAAGGAGATTTACGTTTAAACTCTGCGATAATACCTGTAAGAGCTGGATTTAAAATGAAATCACGCAAAGAAAAGCACTCTCTTGTAAAAAATTCACTTTGTTCAAGTTTAAGCAGAGGTATTTCAAGCTTTGAAAGTTTTATTTCCTCTCTTTTCTTTTCAACTATCCTATCTAGGATAGTTTCCGGCCCACTTTGTGAAGATTTCATATCGTTTTATTCCTATTATTTTGCATTCTAAAACTTAACTCAACCAATTTGTGATCAGCAATTTACCATGTTCGGTCAGTACAGATTCCGGATGAAACTGAACTCCCCTAACATCAAGAGTTTGATGTCTTAAAGCCATAATGACTCCTTCAGAGTCTAGCGCAGTTACTTTGATGGCCTCAGGTACCTTGTCATTGCGCACCGCCCATGAATGGTAGCGGCCTACATTAAAATTTGTTGGGCAATTAAAGAAAAGCGTTTCCTGATCATCGATAACCGTAATCTCGGTAGCCCTTCCATGAACCGGACGGATAAGATTATATAGCTCGCCTCCAAAAACCTCTGCAATTGCCTGCAATCCAAGACAGATACCAAGTATACTCTTACTTTCTGAATACGTACGAATCACATCAAGCAATAATCCTGATTCGGATGGAATACCTGGACCAGGTGAAAGAAGTATCTTATCAAAGGCATCAACATCAGCAAGCTGAAACTTATCATTTCGCCAAACGGTGGCTTGATGGCCGGTTTCATTCAACAGATGTACCAGGTTAAAGGTAAATGAGTCGTAATTATCTATTACTAATATGTTCATGTATTTATTTTTTCAATTAAAACTAATTTTTATTGAGGTCGGAGTTCAGATAACAGATAACTGATAACTGATCTTCATACCTCCCCAGCCATCTCCAAAGCCT
>CAMDQV010000115.1 GCA_945906015.1 Pedobacter schmidteae
ATCTAAAACGGAACATGATATTTTGGATTAAATCAAGTAAAAATGAACCTTTATGGCTAATTGTTTCTGAAACGAAATTAAAAAAAATGCATCTTTGCTAAGGTACAAAAAAAACCATTTCAGGATTGAATTTACCTTTTTTCATCGCAAAGCGTATTACGTTTAACTCTAAACGTACTTTTTCAAAGCTAATTGTGCGTATCGCAATTCTTGGAATTATGCTTGGTCTTGCCGTAATGATTTTGGCCGTAGCTATCGTCAAAGGTTTTAAATCTGAGATCAGAGAGAAGGTTAGGGGTTTCTCTGGAGATATTCAGATTGCTAAACTTGACCTGAATACATCCTACGATAACACTCCCTTTAGTATTTCAGAGTCTGAGTTGAAAAAAATTACCTCAACATCAGGCATTTCATTTATCCAGCCATTTGCCACAAAGCCGGGTATTATCAATGCAGGTAATGAAGCCGAAGGAGTTGTATTGAAAGGGGTTGATCAATCGTATAATTGGGAATATTATAAAAAGATACTTGTTGCAGGTAATGTGATTGATTTTTCAGATTCTGTTAAATCACGATCCCAGATATTAATCTCGAAATATACTGCCGACAGGTTAAATTTGAAGGTAGGGGATGACTTCCTGATGTATTTTATTGAAAATTCGCTCAGGAAAAGAAAATTTGAAATTACAGGCATCTATGAACTGGGTGTCGAAGAGGTTGATAAAATAGTTGTGATTGGTGATCTAGAACTGATCAGAAGTCTTAACAAGTGGCAACCTTCGCAGGTTGGTGGTTATGAGTTAGGAGTTGATGATTTTAATAATCTGGATATAATTGAGCAGAAGGTTTACGAAGATCTGGGCATGGAGCTCAAATCATATACGATAAAGGAATATTATCCTACTATTTTTGAATGGTTGTCTTTATTAGATGTGAATACTCAGGTAATCCTGATCCTAATGATGGCCGTTGCGGTGATCAATATGATATCTGCCTTATTGATCATGATTCTGGAACGTACCAATATGATCGGAATATTGAAAGCTTTGGGAAGTTCTAATTGGAATATCCGTAAAATATTTCTTTACAACGCCACTTACCTGATTGGAATTGGCTTGTTGATTGGAAATGCTCTTGGTATCGGATTAGGTTTTTTTCAGTATCATACCCACTTTTTAACCTTAGATCAGTCTTCCTATTACATGAGTTTTGTCCCCGTGCAATTAGATGTTCAGGATATTCTTTTACTGAATATAGGCACCTTGCTTATTAGTTTAATGGTACTTCTTATTCCTTCATTGCTGATTACCAGAATTTCGCCACTTAAGGCTATTCGATTTAAGTAATAGTAGATCTTATTAACCAAAAAATAGAATTTTTTTTTGAATCATTTAATTATAGGAAATTTTTAACTGTTTTTTGCCTCATTCCAGAATACATCCATTTCTGTCAAAGTCATATCCTTCAGGCTTTTACCTAGCTCTTTAGCTTTGCTTTCAAGGTATTGAAAACGTTTGATGAATTTTTTATTGGTCTTTTCAAGTGCATCTTCCGGATTTATATCAATAAACCGGGCATAGTTTATCAAAGAGAAGAGCAGATCTCCAAATTCACCCTCGGCCTTGTCCTTATCGATGACCGTGTTTTCAACCGTATTAAACTCTTCTTTAAATTCTCTTAATTCTTCTTCAACTTTTTCCCATACCTGTGATTTTTCTTCCCAGTCGAAACCTACTCCGCGGGCTTTTTCCTGTATTCTGGATGCTTTGATCAATGCAGGTAATGAAAGAGGGACACCTTCTAGAACTGATTTATTGCCCTCTTTTAATTTTAGCTGTTCCCAGTTTCGTTTTACATCTACCTCATTTTCTACTATCACATCACTATAAATATGCGGGTGACGATGAATAAGCTTCTCACAAATACCATTAAGTACATCCACAATAGTAAAGTCTTCGGTTTCTGATGCAATACGGCTATAAAAAACAAGATGGAGCATAATATCTCCTAGTTCTTTTTTTACCTCGTCTATATTTCCTTCAAGTATTGAATCTGAAAGTTCATAAGTTTCTTCGATGGTGAGATGCCTGAGCGTTTCCATGGTCTGCTTTTTATCCCATGGACATTGCTCCCTTAGCGTATTCATAATAGTTAAAAGGCGTTCGAATGCTGATGCAGGATTACTTCCTGCAGTGGGAATACTATTTGGAGCTGGCATGATCTAGAAATATTTGAGGTAAAAATAGGGTTTTTGTTTTTTACAATTTGACCGCTCTAAGCATTTCCCGCTTTCCTGCTGCTCCTGGTACTTTTTCAATTGAAAAACCGAAACTCCTCATGGTTCTTTTAAGGTCTCCAGTGATTGCATAGCTTACAAATACACCACCCGGCTTTACAAAGTTACAGATATGATTTAGCGATTCTAAATTCCACATTTCTGGTTGATGAACAGCAGCAAAGGCATCGAAGTAGATTACATCAAACAGTTGTTGTGATTTGAAATTGAGTAATTTTTCAGCTGCAATTTCGAGCAAACAAGCCTCGTTTATTTGGGTCATATTATTCAATGCGACTGAATAATTATTTAGGAATGAGTCCCATAATTTTTCTGATATATATTCATGATATCCTGTTTCAGTGATCATATCCTGATTGAGGGGAAAGGCTTCTATTCCAGTATAACTCAATTGGATCTGATTTTTTATACAATGATCGGCTGTTACTAAAAAGTTTAAGCCCGTTCCGAAACCAACTTCTAGGATGGATGCTTTTTTTTCTGCTTTTCCTTCTAGGAAATAATTGAGTCCTGAATTTAGAAATACATGCTTACTTTCCTGTAATGCCCCGTGTCTGGAATGATAATTTTCACCTACTTGTTCATTGAAAATGGTTTTTGAACCGTCGGAGGTCATTACAAAGCTTAAGTGATCCATTTAATTGCAATAATTGGAATTAGAGTTAATTAAATTTGTCCCGTTGCTTACCCATCGGCTCCAGGATTCAGTATAGGTATAGATTTTAGAGGTTTGAACGCCATTTTTTTGTAAACAGGCTTAACCCCTGCTAAAAAAAATAGATTAATGTAATTCATGGTTCAATAATTATTGGCTAGTAATAAAAATAAAAATAAGGGTTAATAACGAAAAGAAAAGAATTTTACGAAACTATTTATTGAACCATGAAATCAGGTATCTTAATCTTAAATTAGTAAGAAAAAAGCCTATAATTTTAAAAATTAGAGGTTTTCATTTTTATTTGATAATCTGCTAATAATCACCGTTCAACAGTAAAGTTAGTGTTAAATAAGGAATATAATATTCCGGAATGCAAAAACACAACAAAACCAAAAATTTGAAAATACAGATAGACTATATTCAAAAAATACCTCTCAAAAATGTACTTTTACAATTTAATTTCCCTTTTGATAAATGAGCATTCCTAAAACATATAATCCGCGAGAAACAGAGGATAAGTGGTATTCATACTGGTTGGATAAAAAATTCTTCCGTTCAGTTCCTGATGAGCGTGAACCTTATACCATTGTAATACCTCCACCGAATGTTACCGGAGTCTTGCATATGGGACATATGTTAAATAATACCATTCAGGATGTATTGATCCGCAGGGCGCGTATGCAAGGTAAAAATGCCTGTTGGATTCCCGGTACAGATCATGCATCGATTGCCACAGAGGCTAAAGTAGTAGCAATGCTCAAGGAAAAGGGAATTGAGAAAAAGGATGTAAGCAGGGATGAATTTTTGGAGTACGCTTATGAATGGAAAGACAAATACGGTGGTATCATTCTGAAGCAGTTAGAGAAACTTGGTGCTTCATGTGATTGGGACAGAACACGTTTTACTATGGAGGAGGATCTATCAGAAGCTGTTATAGATACTTTTATTCATTTGTATAAAAAGGGATGGATCTATCGTGGTATCCGGATGGTGAACTGGGATCCTAAAGGAAAAACTGCAGTTTCTGATGAAGAGGTTATCCGCAAAGAAGTCAATCAGAAATTATATTATATCCGATACGAAGTAAAAGATCAGGCCATAGATTCTAAATCATATCTAACCATTGCAACCACCCGGCCTGAAACGATCATGGCCGATACAGCAATTTGTATCAATCCAAACGATCCCAGATTTAATCATCTGAAAGGGAAATCTGTATTTATACCATTAATAAATAGGGAAATACCTGTAATTGAGGATGAATATGTGGATATGGAATTTGGTACCGGTTGTCTTAAAGTTACACCAGCTCATGATCTGAATGATTATGAACTTGGGGTGAAACATAAGCTACAAGTCATTGACATTTTAAATGATGATGGTACCTTAAATGAGAATGCTCAAATCTTGGTAGGAGAAGACCGTTTTATTGCCCGCAAGATGATCAGTAAAATGCTTGGAGAGGCCGGTTGTCTTGATAAAGTAGAGGAATATAAATCGCAGATTGGTTTTTCTGAGCGAACAGATGCCGCTATTGAGCCAAAGCTTTCTATGCAGTGGTTCTGTAAAATGTCGGAAATGTCTGAACCTGCCTTGAACTATGTATTGAATGGAGAGGTAAAGCTGATTCCTGAAAAGTTCATCAATACCTACAAGCATTGGATGGAGAATGTCAAAGATTGGTGTATTAGCAGGCAGTTATGGTGGGGCCAAAGGATACCGGCATGGTACAATTTAAAAGGAGAGTGGGTAGTTGCCAGAACAAGAGAGGAAGCAGTTCAGGAGTTTAAAAATCAGTTTCCTGAATTTGATTCAACTAATATCAGACAAGACGATGATGTAGTAGATACCTGGTTCTCATCCTGGCTTTGGCCAATTTCTGTTTTTGATGGGTTTAAAGACCCTGATAATGCAGATATTAATTATTATTATCCTACCAATGACCTGGTTACTGCACCTGAGATACTTTTCTTTTGGGTGGCAAGAATGATCATGGCTGGGCATGAATTTAGAGGAAAGGCGCCATTTAAAAATGTTTATCTCACAGGTATTGTACGCGATAAGCAAGGTAGAAAAATGTCGAAGTCACTGGGTAATTCACCAGATCCAATAGATCTGATTGAAAGATATGGTGCTGATGGAGTTCGGGTAGGGATGCTTTTATGCTCTCCTGCAGGAAATGATTTGATGTTTGATGAAAGCTATTGTGAGCAAGGTCGTAATTTTGCCAATAAGGTATGGAATGCCTTTAGGCTTGTGAAAGGCTGGGAAGTTGATGAAAGCCTACCAAACACTAATCAGCAGGCTATTAACTGGTTCGATTCTGCATTTAATCAGGCTTTTATTGAGATTGAAGAAAATTATAGACAATACCGGCTTTCAGATTCATTAATGGGAATCTATAAATTGGTTTGGGATGATTTCTGTGCCTGGTATCTTGAAATGATCAAGCCTGTTTATCAGCAGCCGATCGATCCGGAAACTTATCGTGTAACCATAGAATACTTTGAGCGGATATTGAAATTGCTTCATCCTTATATGCCTTTTTTAACAGAAGAATTGTGGCATGATGACCTTTTTGTTGAACGCCAGGAACTAGATTGCTGTATTATTGCTCCTTATCCTATTGTAGGTAAGGTAAATGATGCGCTTTTGAATGACATAGATTTTGTTAAACTAGTAGTTTCTGAGATTAGAAATGTTAGAAATGCAAAGCAAATATCTCCTAAAGAAGCTTTGCCATTAAGCATAAGAGTTAATTCTTCTATAAAGTATGATGATTATTTGTCTATAATTTTCAAACTTGCCAATATCAGTTCATCTCAATTTGTTAAGGAACCCGTTTCTGGTGCAAACACTTTCATGGCTGGCAAAGATGAATTCTTTATTTCTCTAGAAAATACTATTGATGTGGATTCAGAAAGAGATCGGCTTGAAAAGGAAATTGATTATCAGAATGGCTTTCTTAGCTCGGTTGAGGCTAAATTATCGAATGAACGATTTATTCAAAATGCTAAAGAAGAAGTTGTTGAAAATGAGCGACGTAAAAAAGAGGATGCGCTTTCAAAACTTAAAATCCTAGAATTAGCACTTAAATCACTTTCTGATCTTTAAATTTAAGCAAACACAGGTTTTCATAATCTGTTTTTGTTTATCTAAAAATACTTTTAATAGTGGTTAGCAACATCCTCCACCCGGCGTACATGTTGAGGCAATATCAACTGGCTTTAATGGATGTAATTTAATATTGTTTTACAAAGTTCATCGGGCAAGAAAGGTTTAACTATAATCTCATTAATGCCACTTTTTTTAACATTCTCTACCACTTCATTATGTATACACGCTGTAATTGCAATAATCGGTAAGGTAATATTTAGTTCTCTCATTTTCCTGCTTGACTCATAACCATCCATGACTGGCATATTAAGATCCATAAGTACAACACTATGACGGATTGGATCAACCATTTTTAATGCTTCCAAACCATTGGTTGCAACATCTACTATAGCTCCCCAATTTTCCAGATTTTTTTTAGCTACTAAAATATTTATAGCATTATCTTCAACTACTAATATTTTATGTCCAGATAA
>CAMDQV010000116.1 GCA_945906015.1 Pedobacter schmidteae
CATAGTTCAACTCTTCTTTACCCGCAGTAAAATCTTTCACTCCAAACGGATTTGCTGCAAACAACCCATATCCACGAGCATGCCAATACGTAGGATAGCTTAGGTTTTTAGGGTGGTCGCAAATGACTAGTGAAATTTTTTCATTGCCAATATTCCCGTAAAGATCCATCCATTTTGCACGCTTGCCCCAGATGGCCTCTCCGGTAATTCCTTCACTGCTTCTGTAATTTCCGGTTACACCATCATTTGACATTTTTTTCACTGTAGTTGGATGGCCCTGAGCATCAGTAAGGATTACATCCTCTTTAGAAGGTAATTCAAGTTGGCGGGCAACACGAATTCCGAAACTCCCCTCCTTGGTATCTTTCATTGTTACAGCTTTGCCACTTGAAGTTAAGGTAGTGATGCGGTCAATAATTCGAGTGGATCCTTTAGCGATAAAATGAAATTCGGTTCGTTCTGCAATAAGACGTTTGCCATCCGGACCAATCCATTCTGCATTAGTAATCATTGAACCTTCTCCAATTCCACCAGATAGCTTTTCAATACTGATGTGTTTTATTTGTCCGCCATTCACATTTCTTTTTCCTTCTGAACCATTACCCCAAAAGTCAAGGCCATTTACGTTTCCATAGTTTAACCAGTTACCTACCTGATGAATATGATCACGACGTTCGCCTTCACGAGGAGTTATAGGAAACCCACGCGTAATAGGAGTTCCTAAAGCGGTAAGCAAAGGGTAAAGTATTGGCTTGTAAACAGTATCTGGCCACCAATAAGAGGTAAAGAACTTTCCGTCAATCAAAACATCAACCTTCTTATCGGCTTCATGTTTAACAAATTTGATTGTTGAATTTTGACTTTTCGTAACTTGCTTTTGAGCCATAGAATCACCGCTTGTTGCAAGCATAATAGTTAATGCCAGTATCGAAGTTAATTTCATCTTTTAATTTTTTAAATCAGGTTATTATTCTTTAGAAATTAATAATGAATTAGACTTCTGCTGGAATCACATACGGACTGCGATATCTGCGGCTTAGCATAGTATCAGCCTCCGGATCATTTGCAAATTTTTCATAATCACCCATAAACTTCAATTCGCGACCCAAACGATACGAGATATTAGCCAAAAATGGTACTGCAGATGAATAATGCCCTTCGTTGATATCGCAATGAAGCGTTTCATCTTTCCCTGATTTAATCGCATCAACAAAATTTACAAAATGCTCTGTATTGTTTGAGCCCGTAAGCGAAGCTGCCTCGGCACTGCCTATTACTTTTGATCCTGCAAAAGGCACTTTTTCCTGTTTGCGGTAAGCTTTCCAGGTATCCCCGTCAATCTCAAGATAGCCATCGCTGCCATAAAAGATGTTGCCAATCTTAATTCCAAGGCCTGATTCAGTATTGGAATACCTACCCCTGGTTTCAAACTCAAGGATTTTACCATCGTTATATTTTGCAATGGTAATTTGGGTATTTGGAGTTTCCTGCTCACATTGAGTCCTATCAATACCATATATACCCCCAGAAGAGAAAACAGATACCGGATGTTCATTTTTATTCAGTCCCCAACGAGCTATATCAAATTGGTGAGGGCCTTGATTTCCAGTATCACCATTGCCGGTATCCCAGAACCAGTGCCAATTGTAATGACCACGTTTTTCGTTGTAGGCACGATGCGGAGCCGGGCCTAACCAACGGTCATAATGAAGGGTACTTGGGGGGGTGCTATCTTTAGCAATGCCAAACGAATCGCGCGGTTTGATACACAGGCCACGCGCCATATGAACGTCGCCAATACCGCCATCATGAAGAAATTTCATTGCCTCCATTACATTTGGTATAGAACGGTTCTGAAATCCAACCTGAATACGCTTATTATATTTGCGGGAAGCTTCAATCATCTTTCTACCCTCCCAAATATTATGGGAAGCTGGTTTTTCAACATAAACATGCTTACCTGCCTGACAAGCCCAGATGGTTCCAAGTGCATGCCAATGGTTTGGTGTAGCAAATGATACCACATCAATTTCCTTATCATCCAGAACTTTACGCATATCCCATTCTGTTAATGGCTTGATACCGGTTTTTTCAAATACTGTTTTGGAGCGTGGTTCAAAAAATTGCTCATCTGTATCGCAAAGAGTTTTTAAGCGAACATTGTGGCTGGTTTTCAAATCACACCAAGCATTGATATGGGATATACCGCGGCTACGAATACCAATTATCGCCACATTGATCCGTTCATTAGCACCCATGATTGATCCATAAGATTTGGCACTGAAACCCATGCCGCCTATTGCCATTCCGGCACTTCCTATCAGGCTTTTTTTAATAAAATCTCTTCTTTGAGTCATTTTATAGCATTTTAGATTGTTGAAATATGTTGATTATATGATTAACTTATTAAAAATTGCTAGTTGTTCTTTCATGGCAGCAATCTTATCCGTTGGCGTTGAACTGGCTTCAAGAAGTATCCACCCATTAAATTCTATCCCTTTTAAGAGCTTAAAGAGTTGCTGATATGAATAATCATTGAGATTCAGATCACGGACATGCACGGTGTCACCAATCCACTGTTTTATCATATTGAAGTTACCTTCAAGACCCGGAGGATTCAGATCAACTGGGTTACTGTTCCAGCAGATCTTAACATTTGGCTCCATTACCTGATCAAAAATTGCTTTCATATTGGGCAATTCCTGAGTCTGGGGGCCATGTGCTTCAACCCTTATTAAAAGGCCATAATCGTTAGCAAATTTACCTACCTCATTGAGTGAAGCAGCAATCTGCGCAATAGTCTTTTCTCTTGAAACTTCTGGAGGGAGATTATTAGGTTTCACTTTAATTCCGGTAGCACCAATATCTTTACAAAGCTTGATGTATTTTTTAGTCTGTTCAATGTTTTCACGTAATATAGCCTGATCGGAATTATGGTATTCAAAGTTTGATCCATATCCTACACAAGTGACCGAGCTGTCGGCAAATCTCTTTTTCACATCAGTTCGTTGTGCAGCACTCAGGGTAGTCTCAACCTGATGTGCATGCTGAGTACGAAGCTCAACTGCTTTAAAGCCAGTTTTCTCACAGTTAGAAATCAGCGTGGGTAAATCCCAGTCTTTACCCCATTGATAGGTAACCAAACCAAATTTCAATTCCGTTTTCGTCTTGTTTAAGGCGTCATTAAAATTGATTGGATGATTAGCACCTACGATTGCAGCAAAGGTTTCAGGACTAAAGCCCATACCACCAAGCGCTATACCAGCACTTCCTATTATGGTTTTCTTAAGAAAATCTCTTCTTCTTGTCATTTTAAAGGTTTTTAAGCATTGATATCACAGATAAAATACACATTCACTTTCGTATTTATAATGTCTATATCAAGCGGATTATATAAACTAATCAAAAATGGTCTCACCCTGCTTTCCGGAGATGGTTCGTAATTTGGCGAACTCCGCCTTGTATTCAATTAAACCGCTGTCGCTTATTTTTACCCCAGACATTGTTACTGGGTTAATCATCCTAATATTTTTCCCGCTAAGCCCTGCGGCCAGTGAGACATCCCCCCAGTTCAGAAATCCAGGAAGGTGGATTGCCATACTGAAAAAATCAAGGGATCCACCACTTTCAAACTGGTAGCTTAGTGGTGCATCCCGCAAAATGATATCATCAACATTCCCTCCCGTGGCGACAAAGAATAGAGCCGCGAGTCCGGCTTCCTTATTCCCATCTATACTCAACTTTTGAGCCTTATAATTTGATTTAAGAAAATCACTTACAACATTCAGCTCATTTACCCACTCACCCAAAATGGAATTACCAAGCCATAATTCAGAACGCGACAAGGTGTGCAGAACCATGCTCTTATTATTTGTAATTTCCATAGCAGAAATGCTTTCGCCTGTACCAGATAGCTCGGCAATCACTATTCCCTGACCTTTACTTTTTAATTCACTTATCAATTCGGCAGAGATTCCTCTTTTTCCTGAGGTATTGCTGATGATTTTATACCCTAGTTTCGGGTCATCAGGTGCCAAGTGTAAGATTGGAATCAGTTTACTATCTGAAGTTTCTAATGCAAATCGATCCCAGCCACCAAGCCTTTCAAACTGGTGTAATTTTTTAAGTTGGGACTGCTCATTTATCCTCAAAATAGCACGAAGTGACTTTTGTTTTTCAAGAGCATTCAAACTCATTGTATTGAGAAAGATAGTTCTCAATTCTTTTCCACGCTTCTCACAAAACTCTCCGGTTGTTTGTACTCCCCGATCACGCTTGCCAATTGGGTAAACGAGTAACTTATCTTCAGGCAAAAGCACAAATGCTGATTCTTTTTTAGGCATCCCCGTTCCAATTCCCTTCAGGTGAAGATCAAACCACCCCAGCATCGCTTCCCGGTTCTCTGGCCAATAACCATGAGTTTTATCAAATACCTGATAAGTGATGTTCTTCTCTACTCCTAACATTTTAAAAACCGGAAGTGCATTGCGAACCGTGCGCTGCATTTCAAATGGTAAAAAAGCAGGTGCTGAATCCTGTTTGTGATTGCACATCATGATTGCCCGGGGCGCAATAAGCGCTATAATTCCAGCTTCTTCAGTAAAAGTCAATCCATCAGGCAATAATTCACAGATACAGTTGGATCGCATCACATACGATTCAAACGTACCGACACTGACTACCGGAACAGCTGCTTTAACCCGGTCATCCATTGCAGCGAGCCACATCGTTTGGTTCCCGCCACCACTTGCTCCTGTTGCACCGATATTTTTAGGGTCGACATAAGACAATGAACTTAGTAAATCAACTCCTCTAATGTTATCCGAAATTTGAAAACCCACCAGAGATTCACCAACATTTAAAAGTGAGGCCCCAAGACTGGATCCATGGTAGTCAAATGCGCCATGGACCGTTGTTCTTTCACCAGAACCCCATGGATCAATACTCAGGCATACATAGCCATCTAGCGCCAGGCTATGGCCTAATTGCTGCGGTCCATCCGGATCAAATTTGGCTTTCCTCCAATGACCGGGCATTGTAATCACTGCCGGGAAGGGTCCTTTGCCATCAGGTATGTATAAATTAGCTGTTGCATAAACTCCGGGTCGGGTTTGAAATGCAATATTCTTAATCTGGTACCCTTTCATCTGTATTGAACCAGTTTCCTTTATGTCTAAAGGGAGCTTATGATTTACAATGAGTCCCGTTTTCTGAATGATTGTTTTCCTTAGATTTGTCCGATATTTAACCCAATCCTCTTGATTATCGGGTAACTGGTGTGTTCCAAACTTAATAATAGCCTCATTCCTCAATTTACTTTCAAGGAAATCAGCATGGTTTTTGGCAAAAACATCAGGCAAGCTATCTGAATTTGAAATATGACTTTGAATATATTCCGCCCGCACTGCACTCTCTGCTAAAAAGCAGATATGCATAAGTAAAAAAAGGATGCAAAATGTTTTAAGTCTATTCATTGAAGGCTGGTATTTAAAGTGTTTAATATAAAAATGCAAATCATACTAAATACCACTAACTGTCCTTCATAAAACTGATCTAGAATAACGGCCTTAGCATATTTCGTTATTTAAAAATAGTAGTTTTTATTTAAATAACTTGCATATAATTTATAATGGTATATTCCTTATAACATCCATAATTTATTGATTAAACCTACCCTGATATAATTTTAATATCCATAATGCCTTGTTCATGTAGTATATACCAAATTTTTACAAGCTATTCTCAAAGGCATATAAAACAAAAAAAATCTTGCATAACAAATAGATTTTATTCTTTGTCAAAAGGCATCCCTCAGAAATTGACAATTTCCTTGCTCATTTGCTAATTCAGCATATCTTTACAAAATGAATATCTTAATACTCGGCTCGGGTGGACGTGAAAGTGCTTTTGCCTCAAAAATGGCTCAAAGCAGTCTCTTATCACAACTTTATATTGCACCCGGAAATGCCGGAACATCAGCTTATGGTAAAAACGTAAACCTTAAACCAACAGATTTTGAAGGTATTGCTGAATTTGTGCTAAATAATAATGTTCAAATGGTGGTGGTTGGACCTGAAGAACCTCTGGTAAAAGGAATTCATGATTTTTTTCTTGATCGCCAAGATCTGAAACATATCCCAGTTATTGGCCCTCAGATGCAGGGTGCTCAACTAGAAGGCAGCAAAGATTTTTCAAAGCAGTTTATGATCCGCCATGGTATCCCAACCGCGGCCTTCAGATCATTCAATAAAGAAAACCTAGAAGAAGGCTTATCATACCTGGAAACTCAAAAACTCCCAATCGTTTTAAAAGCCGATGGCTTAGCCGCCGGAAAAGGTGTATTGATTTGCGAAAGCCTTGATGATGCAAAAACAGAATTAAAAGCCATGATTTACGATGCTAAATTCGGAGAAGCTAGCAGCACCGTGGTTATTGAAGAGTTTTTAACCGGAATTGAACTTTCTGTGTTTGTGTTAACCGA
>CAMDQV010000117.1 GCA_945906015.1 Pedobacter schmidteae
GTATTTAACCAAACCAAATGTTTCAAAACTTGTTTCAACAATAAGTTCAACCTTAATCAATGGTATCATATCCATAATCCGATTATTTGGTATTAACTTAAAAATATCTTTTAATAAAATGGTTCTGAGGGACATTACAATCAATTTAAATTTCCTTAGTAATCTATCAAAGAAATATATCCATAATATTAATTTGAAATTATTTTATTGTGTCTTGTAAATCGTCAGCATAAAGTGGACATAAGTGTAAATCGTCAGCAGAAATTCATGTGAGCTATAAACTAAGTTTAATAAGCTTTACCATCACTAATTTTCAAAATGCATAAGAAATTGGGATATTTTAAAAAACGTAATTAGAGATTAGGCAATCTCAGTTTCTTTCTATTCAGACTAGCTTAGATATATGCTAAATCGAAAATTTTGCAGTGTGAATAGTTTGATTATGTTTCACACCAAATAAAAAAAGCCCCTGATAATCAGGGGCTTGCACTCATAAGAGCGGACCGGACGGGACTCGAACCCGCGACCTCCGCCGTGACAGGGCGGCATTCTAACCAGCTGAACTACCGATCCTCACTATCTTATTTATCTCCCCTTAGGGTTAATCCTGTTAACACAGGAAAGATACTGTTTCTTTTGTGCTATGCACCTTATTCTGTGATCCCGCCGGGATTTACCGTTTTTTAACAGGATAAACTTCTCATCCCAGAGAAATTGTTTTACTCGTGCTACGCACGTTTTTTGTGATCCCGCTGGGATTCGAACCCAGGACCACTACATTAAAAGTGTAATGCTCTACCAGCTGAGCTACGGAATCATCCTTTTTAGAATAACATTATCCGTTTTTCTTAAAAGTGAGGCAAATATACGGGATTAACCTATATGGTGCAAATAATAAAAAGCTTAATTTCCCTTATGTACCTAACCTGCTTATTTTCAATTATTAACAATACAACTGATTAAGATTTAAGCATTAAAAGCATTAATCTAATTAGGCCATTGAACCTTCTTTCATCTTTTCTACATTCTCTGCAAGCTGTAATTGATCAATTACCTCTTGAATATCGCCATTCATTACATTTGGAAGATTATAAATTGTTAAGCCAATACGGTGTTCTGTAACCCTTCCCTGTGGATAGTTATACGTACGAATCTTAGCAGAACGGTCGCCGGTGGCAACCATAGTTTTACGCTTTTTAGAGGTTTCTTCGAGCATCTTTGCATGCTCCAGCTCATAAACCCTGCTCCGAAGAACACCAAATGCTTTATCAAAATTCTTTAACTGCGACTTCTGATCCTGGCACTGCGCCACAATTCCGGTAGGAAGATGGGTTAAGCGAACTGCAGAGTAAGTGGTATTAACAGATTGACCACCTGGCCCAGATGAACAGAAAAGATCTTTACGCACATCATTCATGCTGATCTGAACATCAAACTCATCTGCCTCTGGTAATACAACTACAGATGCTGCTGATGTATGCACACGACCTGCAGTTTCTGTATCTGGAACGCGCTGCACCCGGTGAACACCTGATTCATATTTCAACTGCCCATAGGCATCCTCACCTGTCACATTAAATACAACTTCCTTATATCCTCCGGCAGTTCCTTCAGTCACATCAACAACCTCCATGCGCCAGCCCTTGCGTTCGCAATAACGGGTATACATGCGGTATAAATCGCCAGCAAAAAGCGCCGCCTCATCACCTCCAGTTCCTCCACGGATCTCCACAATTGCGTTTTTACTGTCTTCAGGATCTTGAGGAATAAGCATTACACGAATTTTTTCTTCAAGCTGCTCTTGCTGAGGCACTAATTCATCGAGCTCCATCTTGGCCATTTCACGCAATTCTTCATCCTTCTCATTAGAAAGCAGATTCTTATTTGCATCAATATTGCTGATTACATTGCTGTAAATTTTATACTCATCAACAATCTTGGTCAGGTCTTTATATTCCTTATTCAGCTGAGCAAAACGCTTCATATCGCTCATGGTTGCCGGATTACTCAGCTCGCGCTCAACTTCCTGCCAGCGTTCTTTAATATATTCTAATTTTTGTAACATAGTAGTGGTTGAAATATCCTGTTTACAAGGACTGAAATTACGGGCCTGAATTCAAAGCCTCAAAAATACGCCTTTTTTGGATAATAATTGAAGGCTATACGAAATCAGAAATAGGAAGGCTTTGGTTAGATGGATGAAAATCAGGATGAATGCTTTTCAAAATACTGCAGTTCAAGTTTTTCGCCATCAAACACGGCGTAAGAATTGAAATTGATCCACTCGCCCAAATTGATATACTTACTAGCTCCCAGCTGAATTTCTAAAGGCAAATGCCTATGCCCAAAAATCAAGAAATCGAAGTGCTCTTTGAGAAGCAAATCTTTCGAATAGCTAACTAGCCATTCTTTCGAAATGTCTTTAAACTCCTCTTTTTTATTATTCTGGATTCTGCTTTGCATGGACCACTTTCTTGCAATCCGTACACCCAGATTTGGATGGATACGGGCAAACAACCATTGGCAAAAATCACTTCTAAAAATCTTTTTCAGAAACTTATATTGAGCATCGCCAGGGCCAAGAGCATCGCCATGATGCAAAAAAAATCTCTTCCCATTTCTTTCCAGAATCAATTCATCTGATATGATCTGTACTCCAAGTTCTTTTTTAAAATAATCAAACATCCACATATCGTGATTGCCTTTAAAAAAGAAGATCTTGATACCAGAATCTACTAACTCAGCAATTTTACCCTGAAAGCGGATAAAGCCCTTAGGAATTACCGCCCCATATTCGAACCAGAAATCAAAAATATCTCCAATCAGGTAAATCTCAATGGCTTCATGTCTTACCTGCTCAAGCCACCTAACCACACGGTCTTCACGCTCGCGACTAGCGCGATAATCGGGTACTCCAAAATGAAAATCGGAGGCGAAAAATATTTTATTGGCTGACATGAACTCAAAAATACATAAAATTTATTTTGAGCCTGCTTTTGTCATAATAATCTACCTCAATCAAGGCTAACAATTGACCGATATCTGACCATTTTTAGGAATGCTTTCTTTATTTTAGCAAATAATAAATTGAAAATCACGTGAAAAGATTAAAAAAATCAATCTTCGTAATTGCTATGCTAATCAGCCCATTTTTTGGAATAGCTCAACATACAAGTCCTATTAATAAATCCATGAACTACCCTCTAAGCACTAAAAAAGACGTTTTTGATACCTATTTTGGTACTAAGATCAATGATCCTTACCGCTGGTTGGAAGATGATCGCTCTGCAGAAACCAAAGCATGGGTAGAGGCAGAAAACAAAGTAACTCAGGGGTATTTATCAGGAATCCCATTCAAAGCAGACATCAAAAAAAGATTAGAAACCTTGTGGAATTATGAAAAATTTACCGCTCCATTTAAGGAAGGTGTATACACTTATTTCTATAAAAATGATGGTTTACAGAATCAATATGTTCTGTACCGCCAAAAAGATAAAAACAAACCTGAAGTTTTTCTAGATCCAAATACTTTTTCAAAAGATGCAACTACCTCGCTTGCAGGAATTGAATTTACAAAAGACGGCAGTCTGGTAGCCTACCAGATCTCAGAAGGGGGCTCAGATTGGAGAAAAGTAATCGTATTAAATACATCAGACAAGTCTGTTGTGGGCGATACCCTAATTGACGTTAAATTTTCAGGCCTATCATTGAAAGGAAATGAAGGATTCTATTACAGCAGTTATGACAAACCTAAAGAGGGTAGTCAGCTTTCTGGATTGACACAATATCATAAACTATACTTCCATGGCATCGGAACATCGCAGAAAGAGGATAAACTGATCTTTGGCGGCGATCAAACTCCCCGCCGATATATTGGTGGTGGCCTAACAGAAGACCAGCGATTTTTAGTGATCACGGCAGCTGTATCTACTACAGGTAATGAACTATACATTCAGGATCTTTCTAAACCTGAAAGTGCGATAGTCAATGTAGTGAGTAATTATAAGGGAGATCATTCTGTGATCGACAATAAAGAAGGCAAACTATACATCTTTACTAATCATAATGCTCCAAACTACAGAGTGGTAACTGTTGATGCCTCAAATCCGGCTCCAGAAAACTGGAAGAATCTGATCAAAGAGACAGAGAATGTTCTAAATGTGAGTACCGCCGGTGGCAAAATCTTTGCCAATTACTTGAAAGATGCAACATCGCTGGTGATGCAGTATGATATGGATGGCAACCTTGAAAGAACAGTTACATTGCCCGGTGTAGGCTCAGCAAGTGGATTTAGCGCCAAAAAAACAGAAAAAGAATTGTACTATACCTTTACTTCTTATATCTACCCTCCAACAATCTTCAAATATAATATAGCTTCAGGGCAATCTATTGAATATAAAAAGGCGGCAGTAGAATTTGATCCTTCTAAATTTGTTTCCAAGCAAGTATTTTATACTTCAAAAGACGGAACAAAAATTCCGATGATCATTACCCATAAAAAAGGAATTGAACTTAACGGAACAAACCCAACCCTTTTATATGGTTATGGCGGCTTTAGTGTGAGCCTGACCCCGGCATTTAGTACTTCAAATATTATTTTACTTGAGCAGGGAGGAATATATGCAGTACCAAACCTACGAGGCGGTGGTGAGTATGGCGAGAAATGGCACCTGGCGGGAACCAAAATGCAAAAGCAAAATGTATTTGATGATTTTATAGCCGCAGCAGAATACCTGATCAGCAATAAATACACCTCAAAAGACTATCTGGCAATAGCCGGAGGTTCAAATGGGGGTTTATTGGTAGCAGCAGTTATGAGTCAGCGGCCTGAACTTTTTAAAGTAGCTTTTCCTGCAGTAGGTGTTTTGGATATGCTCAGGTATAATAAATTTACTGCCGGAGCAGGATGGGCCTATGATTACGGAACTGCAGAAGATTCCAAAGAAATGTTTGATTACCTATTGAACTATTCGCCTTATCATGCTTTAAAACCTGGCGTTTCTTATCCGGCCACATTGATTACTACTGCTGATCATGACGACCGCGTTGTTCCGGCTCACTCCTTTAAATTTGCAGCCAGATTACAAGAGTATCATAAAGGCGCTAGCCCGGCACTTATCCGAATTGAAACCAATGCAGGTCACGGCGCAGGAAAACCAACCGGAAAAATTATTGAAGAACAAGCCGATAAATGGGCGTTTATGCTGTATAATATGGAGCTGAATTTCAGGTAGGAAGGTGTTGTCTGTTGTCTGGCTAACGACATCTGAAATGGGTTGACTGTTGACTGTTGTCTGTTGTCTGTTGTCTGGCTAACGTACCCAATCTGATAACTGATAACTGATAACTCAACCTACTTTCCAGTACTAGCAGAAAAATCAACCCCCGGTTTACCAATAGATTTATACGTTCCTTCGCCATTTAAAATGGAGGAGAGTACGGCTTTATTAGAAATTAATTTAAGTGATTCGCTGAGGTCTTGATCGTATTTGAAATTTTGTTCAAGCCTTCCTTTTTCAAAGTAATACCGTGATACAATTTCGGCCTCTAAAACTTTTTTGATCTCTTCTTTGTAGATACTCAAATCATTCTTCTTTGCAATTGAAATTCGGGTATTCAATGCCTCTAATTCACTTTTAACTTCGCCCAGTTTGCTTTCTTTCTTAGCCTCCTCACGCACTTCATTAAGCAATTTTTCTATGCGTGAGTTGTAACTATAATCTCTTTTTGAAAGAAAACTTACAAAATTTTCGAATTCTGTATCAGTGAGTTTGAACGTTTTAGCATCAGTGATTGAAGAGTTTTGAGTACGATACTGGGTAGCATAGTCAAAAATATGATATTTTGAAGCTAGCGTTTGAGTGATCAAACTATACTTAAGAGGCTTTACAAGTAGGTCAGGATAAATACCGCTTCCATCATAAACAGATCTGCCAATTTTGGTTTTATATTCCGTGATCAGTGAATCAGCCAGTTTAACTACAGATCCATCAGAATCTCGGTGAGTATAGTCTAAGGCCTGTATGCATCGTCCAGATGGAGTATAATATTTAGCCACAGTAACCTTTACAAGACTGTTGTAAGGAAGATTGAATGTTTGCTGAACAAGTCCTTTTCCAAAGCTACGCTGACCAATAACTACGGCACGGTCAAGGTCCTGTAATGATCCTGCAACAATTTCTGAAGCAGAAGCTGAACGATTATTGACCAGCACAACCAATGGAAGATTTGGCTCTTGAGGGTTATTTGACGTAGTGTACGTGATTGATTTATTTTGATTTCTACCCTTTTGGATCACCACGGTTACACCTTTATCAACAAAAAGGTTAACTATTTTTACGGCTTCTTGTAATATGCCTCCGCCATTGAAACGAAGATCAAGCACTAAACCATTGAGGTTATTCTTTTTTAGCTCGGTTAATGCATCTTTAACTTCTTGGGCAGAATTTTCAAGAAATTTATCCAACTTAAT
>CAMDQV010000118.1 GCA_945906015.1 Pedobacter schmidteae
AGTTGAGGATACGAATACTACAAGTTTTGATCTGGCATCTTTCAATATGGATACTGTTAAACTGACCTTAAAGCAAGAAACAGAACTCAATTTGAAAGTCAGAGCAATATTTGCCCATAACTGTTATAAATGTCATGGAGATGAAAAGATCAAGGGTGAGCTAAGACTTGACCGCAAGAACATGGCTTTTAAAGGGGGTGAAAACGGGCCAGTTATTATTCCTGGCAATACGGCTGAAAGTGAATTGTTCAGACGTATAAATCTACCTTCCAGCCACAAGGAGTTAATGCCTTCCAAAGGCAAAAAGCTCAGTGAGCGTGATATCGCTGTAATCAATTACTGGATTAAGAAAGGAGCACCATGGCCCGACGGACCAGATAAGAACGAAGTTTTTAATAATGCTGCTCTTGCTCCCAGAAATCCAGTGCTTCCTCCCGCATCGGGCATTCATACCAATCCGGTAGATCGATGGACTAATCACTATTTCGTGAAAAATAAAATTGAATGGCCTGAACTTGTTGATGACAGAACCTATTTAAGAAGAATATTTCTGGATATCATCGGTTTGCTGCCAAGTCAGGAAGATATAAAAGCATTTAGTAAAGATAACAGGCCTGATAAAAGAGCGATCTGGGGCAGAAAATTATTAGATCGGGAAGATGACTATGCCATAAACTGGCTAACCTTCTGGAATGATGCGCTGAGAAATGATTATACCGGTACTGGTTATATTACAAATGGGCGTTATGCCATTACCGATTGGTTATATCAATCAATCCAATCAAATATGCCTTATGATCAATTTGTAAAAGAATTGGTTAGTCCTAAAGATAATCGTTCTAAAGGATTTATTGAAGGTATAAAATGGCGTGGCGTTGTAAATGCCAGTCAAAGGACTGAAATGCAGGCTGCACAAAATGTATCACAAGTGTTTTTAGGCCTGAATTTAAAATGTGCATCCTGCCATAATAGTTTTATAAGCGACTGGAAGCTGGAAGATGCTTATGCATTTGCCAATATTTTTGCTGATACTACGCTAGAAATAAACCGTTGCGACAAGCCTACCGGCAAATATACTGATGCCAGAATGCTCTGGAAGGAACTGGGTAGCATTGACAATCAAGCAAAAGTATCCGTTAAACGGGCACAGCTGGCAGAGAACATGGTAAAACCGCAAAATGGCCGTTTGTACCGTACTCTGGTCAACAGAATGTGGGCTCAGATCATGGGGCGCGGATTTATTGAACCAGTAGACATGATGGACAATGAGCCCTGGAGCCAAGATATGTTAGATTGGATGGCCTTTAATTTCCAACAAAATAAGTCAGATATCAAAGAATTGATCTTTATGATCACTACCTCCAACACCTACCAACTACCATCCGCAGGAGTTAAAGACCCAAATGAAATTATTGCCAAGGAATACAAATTCACCGGAAGATTAAGGAAAAGAATGTCAGCTGAACAGTTTGCTGATGCCGGATCGGCACTTTTCGGCACCCTTTTTCCAGATTCAATGATTCGATACAAACCGATATATACTCCAACCACTAATCAATCCAGTCTGCTATTCAACCGTGCATCTCTGGTTGTAAACAATCCATTTTTAACTGCTCTGGGTCGGCCAAACAGAGAAACAGTTTCTACAAGCAGAGAGTCGCAGGCAAATCTATTACAGGCCCTGGAACTCACCAACGGCGAAAGATTCAACTCTATGCTCAGAAAAGGAGCAGAAAACTGGAAATTAAAGTATAAGAGTGGTGATTTAATCATTAAAGAGGTTTACAAACAAGCTTTAGGACGAGAAGTAAAGGACAATGAACTCAAGCTTGCAAAAAAAATATTAGGGGATAAACCCGCAACTGATTCTATTCAGGATCTTTTTTGGGCTATTATGCTACTCCCTGAATTTCAAATCATCTATTAATTATTGGGCATGAATAATCATTGGAACAGACGTAAATTTATAAAAAACAGCAGTGCAGCAACTCTTGCTGCACTTGCGGCAGGTGCTCCACTAACAAGTTTATTGTCATCTTGCACTAGCAGAAAAACAAATTCCAAAGCCGATACGGTCATCCTGCTTTGGATGGCTGGAGGAATGGCTCATACTGATACTTTTGATCCCAAAAGATATACTCCTTTTTCAAAGGGTATGAATGCTAATGATGTACTGAGTACTTTTAAGCCTGTTCCAACAATACTGGATGGAGTTTCCTTTTCAGAAGGACTTGAATCTATTGGTTCAATCATGGATAAAGGCACCGTGATCCGCTCGTATGTTGCCGGAGATATGGGGCATATTTTACACTCCCGACACCAATATCACTGGCATACCTGCTATAAACCACCTCAGTCTGTATCTGCACCACATATAGGATCATGGATTGCAAAAGAGCTGGGATCTGTAAACCCGGTAATTCCTGCTTTTATTGATATTGGTCAGCGGTTTACCTTGGGCGAAGGCGAAGAATTAAAAGCTTTCCATACTGCAGGCTTTCTGGGTAGTGAATACGGTCCTTTCCTGATACCTGATCCATCGGCCGGGCTTGAAAGTGTAAGACCCCCATTAGGCATGTCATCAATGAGGTTTGAAAAAAGGAACCAGCTCTATACTGATTTGATGAGCAAAAGTGCAATGGGAGAATTTGGCAGCGACTATCAAAAGGAATCATTAAAGCGGTCAATGGAGCAGGCCTACATGCTATTAAAATCACCTGAAGCCGCCGCATTTGATCTCAGCAAAGAACCCAAAGAAAGCCATGATATTTACAATACAGGCAAGTTTGGATTAGGCTGTTTGATGGCTCGCAGGTTAACAGAACAGGGTGCCCGGTTCATTAGTGTAACCACAGAATATGAGCCATTCAAAAGCTGGGACACGCATGACAATGGGCATACTCGCTTAATTGACATGAAAAAACAAATCGATGGTCCAATTGCACAATTGGTAAAGGATCTCGAAAAATCCGGTCATCTAGACCGCACATTGATCATTTTAGCTAGTGAATTTAGCAGAGATATGATGGTTGAAGGCCGGCCCGATCTTAAGGTTGAAGAGCAGGTAGCTCAACCCGATATTATTCATGAACTCAAAAACTACGGTATGCACCGGCACTTTACCGATGGATGTTCGATATTAATGTTTGGCGGAGGAATTAAAAAAGGAAGCGTTTACGGCAAAACAGCAGATGAACGCCCATGCAAAACCGTTGAAAAGCCTATCATGATTGAACAGATCCATCAAACAATTTATCATGCCCTTGGTATTGCTGAAGATGCGCATTATGTTGTAGAGAAGCGGCCATTTTATACCACTCCTGATGGATTGGGAAAAGCTGAAATGAGATTGTTCATATAAACATTAAATCTGTCATACTGTTTGCAGGTCAATAATAGGAGGTAAAAATTTGTGAACCCTAAATTTAAAACCACAAGCATGACAGGTCAGGACAGACAGTTAATATTTAATATATATTTTGCATTTGGTATTGATCACCTGATATTGTTTTCCCAATTTATTCTATATTTAATTATATAAAAAGCAAATACCGGAAATTCAATACCTGTTACCTGTGTAGGTTTGGTAATAAAAATCTATATTGAAAAAACGAAATTTAGAAAACACGAATAAATAATTCAATACAACCAAATAATTTTAGTTTTGATGGCTTCAGGAGGGTTATTTCATTTTACAAAAGTTTTTATTGGCATAGGTATTCTGCCATTATTTTCTTTTCAATCTGTTTCTGAACTCAACTTCAAAAAGCAACTGATTGCATCCGAAAGTGCAGAATCTGTTGGAGTTTTTGATGTAAATGGAGATCAAAATATTGATATTGTTTCAGGAAGTTATTGGTATGAAGGGCCGTCATTCTTGAAGCGTCATTTCATTGGGCAGGTAGAACGGGTAGGTGAATACTACGATGATTTTTCAACCATACCTCTTGATGTAGATGGTGATGGAAAAATAGATTTTATTACCGGTGGATGGTTTAGCAAAACACTTAGATGGAAAAAAAATCCAGGTAATGACCAGCAATGGGCACAAGTAGATATTGCCCTTACAGGCAACATAGAAACTACAAGGGCTTGGGATGTAGATGGAGACGGATTTGATGAAATTGTGCCTAATACCCCAGGAAACCCATTGTTTTATTACACCTTAAAACGGGATAAAAACAAAAAAGCATTAGGCCAGTTTATAAAAACACAAGTTGCTGAAAAGCATGGTCACGGCTTAGGTTTCGGTGATATCAATGGTGATAAAAGAGGAGATTTTATTGTTGCTGAGGGCTGGTATGAGGCTCCTGAAGATCGGCAAAATAAAGCATGGACCTTCCACCCCGACTTTAATCTTATGGATGCCAGTATTCCAATTATAGTTGCAGATGTTAACCAGGATGGATTAAATGATATAATTGCTGGCCATGGTCATTCATATGGACTTTACTGGTATGAACAGAAAAAAGATGAGAAATCGCTTAAGTTTATCAAACATCCAATTGATCCATACCATTCACAGTTTCATACCATGGAATGGGCGGATATAGACAATGACGGACAACTAGAGCTAATTACCGGTAAGCGTTACCGTGCGCACAATGGTAAAGATGCGGGCGATAATGAGTCTCCCAGCCTTTATTTTTTTAAATGGAATGGCGAATCATTTACAAAAAACGTGATTAGTTACGGTCCATTTGGTGAAGGAAAAGGCACAGGAGTTTATTTTGTCATTGCTGATTTGCATAAAACTGGCCGAAAAGATATTGTAGTAGCGGGCAAGGATGGCTTATATGTATTTTTTAATCAGAAACCATAATCAACATAATTTGAGCGCTATCTCAAAAATCAATTTTATATTTAAAATACTTAAACAATAACAGTACACAAAATTATGAATCGGAACACGTATTTAAAACTGGCAGGATTGCTGGTGATTGTCTTTTTTTTGGGAATCTCTTTTATTGACAATGTTAAAGAAACTAACAGGGAACGGGTCAGAGAATTAGATCCAAAAGTTGAAAAGCTCAAGCTGCAACCAAATTTTAATGCAGAACACCTTTACAGCCCTTCTGAGAGCAAAAATGGCTCATGGGTTGCCATGACCTTCGATACTAAAGGAAGAATGATTGCTTGTGATCAATATGGATATTTATACCGATTAACCATTCCGCCAATTGGAACAGATGCTGTTAAATCAAAAGTAACCGTAGAAAAATTAGAGCTGAAAATTGCCGGAGATACCTCTTCAGCAAAGATAAAAATGGGATATGCTCAAGGATTGTTATATGCATTTAACAGTTTGTACGTAATGGTTAACCATGAAAGTGATACCTCGATGGCCAAAGGAAATGGCCTTTATCGCCTTCAGGACACCAATAATGATGACCAATATGACAAAATTACAATGCTTAAAGATTTGGGAAAAGGCGGTGGTGAGCATGGGCCGCACAGTATGGTAATTTCTCCTGATCAGAAATCTATTCACCTCATAATCGGAAATCATGTGGATGTTCCAAAAATGGAAGCCTATCGTTTACCCGAAACCTGGCAGGAAGATAATTTATTTCCATTAATAAAAGATCCAAACGGGCATGCAAATGATCGTTATGCACCTGGAGGTTTCGTCGTAAAAATTAATCCTGAAGGAACAAACTGGGAGTTAATTAGTGCCGGCTACAGAAATGCATTCGATCTTGCCTTTAATGAAGTTGGCGATATGTTTGTGTATGACGCTGACATGGAATGGGATTTTGGTATGCCATGGTACAGGCCTACACGTATCAGTCATTCTACAAGCGGAAGCGAGTTTGGATGGCGCACAGGGAATAGCAAATGGTCACCAGCTTATCCGGATAATTTACCTGCTATATTAAATATCGGACAAGGCTCGCCTACCAGCCTTTTCAGTGGTAATAATGCACGTTTTCCTGAAAAATATCGCAAAGGCCTGTTTGCTTTCGACTGGAGTTTTGGTATAATTTATGCCGTTCAACTTAGCCCTAGCGGATCTTCCTATAAAGCAACGGCCGAAGAATTTATATCAGGTGCACCACTTCCTTTAACAGATGGTATCATTGGGCCAGATGGAGCGATGTACTTTTTAACCGGTGGCCGAAAACTAGATTCAGACCTGTATCGTGTATATTATAACGACAACAAATTGCCTAATGCTCCACTAATTTCAAAACCCTCATCCGATATTTTACAGGCACGAAATTTAAGAAGACAATTAGAAACCTTCCATGGAGCGCCCAATGCAACAGCAATAGCTCTTGCCTGGCCAAACATGAAAAATAAAGATCGTTTTATTCGCTATGCTGCCCGTATTGCCATGGAGCACCAGCCTATTAGCCAGTGGCAAGAAAGAGCATTCAATGAAAAAGATCCTCAGATACGTACTCAAGCCATGATTGCTTTGGCCAGAACTGCTAACAGAGGTTTACAAGTTAGGATGATCAAT
>CAMDQV010000119.1 GCA_945906015.1 Pedobacter schmidteae
ATAAAGTTACATCAAATAAGCTCTGATTATTTATCAAAGATAAGTGCTTTAAGTGCTCCTCAACAATTACTGGCCACAATTAAAATACCCAGTACTGAAGAATTTAAAATAGAATTACTAGAAGGCAATTTCTCAATAGCATTAGACGGTATTCAGGATCCCGGTAATTTAGGTACAATCATACGTACGGCAGATTGGTTTGGAATCACGCACATTATCTGTTCTATGGATACTGTTGAAGCATTCAACCCAAAAGTAGTACAGGCAAGCATGGGTTCACTGGCTAGGGTTAAGATTATATATTCAGACTTGAAAGATCTTTTTTCAAGAACAAAGCTTCCTGTTTATGGCGCTTTATTAGATGGTAAATCAATTTACAAAACTACTTTTGGTAAAGAAGGAATCCTTTTATTAGGCAATGAGGGAAAAGGAATTAATGCTGATCTGATGAAAATGATTCGCTTTCCGGTCACTATTCCACGCCTGGGAAGTGCAGAATCTCTGAACGTTGCAATTTCTGCATCCATATGCTGTGCTGAAATAAGAAGAAATTGTTAAAAATTGTTGGGTAGCAATTATAATTTGCTACTTTTGCATTCCTTTATAAAAGGTCGGGTGGCCGAGTGGCTAGGCAGAGGTCTGCAAAACCTTTTACAGCGGTTCGAATCCGCTCCTGACCTCATAAAAAAAATTAAATTTAAAACCATGGGTGTTACACGTTTAAAAAGAAAAGACAGAAAAAATAAAACCACTTCACGTTTAGAGGTTCAATTTTTAAAACTAGGCCGGGATATTGAAATCGGTAGTCGTTCGGCAGAATCTGCAAAAAGTCAGGTTAGCAAAAACAATGCTGTTTTAGCTGCAATCGAGGCCGCTGCAAAAAAATAAATTTTCTTAGATTTAAGAATCCAATCCTGATCAGATCTGATCAGGATTTTTTTGTTTTATGCTGAATGGATTAACATTCTGATTCAATAAAAATGAGTGGATTTTAACAGATCTCTCCATGAGTCATTTTAATTTTAAAACTAAATATGCTTGGCATTTTCGAGATGACGATAATTCTTACAGTATTGTGATCTATAATAAGCCTTTCAGTATCCTCTTAACCAATCCAGGTCCCTCATAGATAAAACCTGTATAGATCTGGATCAAAGATGCTCCAGCTTGGATCTTTTCAATGGCATCTTCAGATGAATGAATTCCTCCAACTCCTATAATCACAAAAGATTTATTTGAATGTTCAGAAAGATAGCGAATAACCTCGGTTGAGCGACTGCTTAAAGGTTTTCCGCTTAATCCTCCACTTTCTTTTTTCAAATTCTCTGATGATATTAAATCATCGCGAGAGATGGTCGTGTTGGTAGCGATAACCCCTGCAATCTTTGTTTCCATCACAATCTCAATAATATCATCCAACTGAGAATTAGTTAGATCTGGAGCTATTTTAAGCAAAATTGGCCTTGATATCTGATTTTTATTATTTCGCTGCTGAAGTGTATTAAGGATATGTTTAAGCGGTTCTTTTTCTTGTAATTCACGTAACCCAGGTGTATTAGGAGAACTCACATTCACTGCAAAGTAATCCACCACATCAAATAAACGATCAAAGCATTTGATATAGTCACTAACCGCATCTTCATTGGGCGTAAGTTTATTTTTACCTATATTTCCTCCAATGATCAAGCCTTTCCTTTGTACCTGTTTTAAACGTGCTGCAACAACATCAACCCCCTGATTATTAAAGCCTAAACGGTTTATTAATGCATCATCCTGAGGCAAACGAAACATCCGAGGCTTTTCATTACCTGGTTGTGGCAAGGGTGTAACCGTTCCAATTTCAATAAAACCAAATCCAAATTCAGCTAGCTCCTCAATCATTGAAGCATTCTTATCAAAACCTGCAGCTAATCCCAGTGGATTCTTAAACTTTAAACCTAATACTTCTGTGGCAAGTCGTTTATCATCTAATTGATAGAGGTTTTTCAAAAATGATTTTACACCCCATATCCGATTTACTCTTTGTAATGCTCCGGTAACGACATAATGAATAATTTCAGGATCAAATTGAAATAACAGGGGTTTAATCAGTTTGTACATACAGCAAAGTTACAAGTTTGATTTATATTTTTATTTGGGAAGCCATATAATTACATTCAAATTTTAATCAATTGTTTAATTTACAAACCATATTGCCCAATAAATTGAGCAAAAACCTTAACATAAGTAATTTACAAGATTTGCAAATAGAATTTTAATATTTACATTTGGTTAACATTATCTTAATCTAACAATAATGAATGGCCTTAACTGAGCAAATGGAAAGTCAGGGTGCCTGGCTATTTAAGTACCGAGGCATTTTACCACTGAGCATTTTCGCGATCGGAATCGTCTTATTTTTTAAAAATGAGTCAAATCCTAAAAACTGGATTCTACAAGACAACCTTCAAGAGAGTTTATATGAATTATCCTGTCTGCTGGTTGCTTTCCTTGGATTTTTTATCCGTGTGTATACCGTAGGGTATAGCCGGCCGAATACCTCAGGTAGAAATACGGAGCATCAGGTAGCTGATGTTTTAAACACAACGGGTATTTATTCAACCATGAGAAACCCACTTTATGTAGGTAATTTTTTCATGTGGCTTGGAATTGCAATGCTCACAGGTAATTTTTGGTTTATAATTGCCTTTACCCTCTTTTATTTTTTATACTACGAACGAATTATTTTCACTGAAGAGCAGTTTTTAAAGAATAAATTTGGAGAGGCCTATTTAGAATGGGCAAAAAAAACACCGATCATCGTTCCAAAGCTTAGCTCATTTAAAAAAGCGGATTATAATTTCAACTGGAAAAAAGTTCTTCGTCAAGAAAAAAACGGACTTGCGGCACTTCTGATTATATTTTGTCTTTTTGATATTGGCGGAGAACTAGTTAAAGCGCAAAGAAATTTTAATGAAGCGTTATATAGCGCAGGAGCAGCTTCAATTGTTTTATATTTCATATTGAAATTCATCAAATATAACACGAAGCTACTTCAAGATCCTGAATACTAATTAATCCAAGCAATCTGAATAATTCAATACGATTACAATTAAAATATACGCCAATATTCCAACTCAAAGGAAAATCATTTAGGGGCGTGCTTTTCGAAAAAAATAATCCATAAAATCTGTACTTTTGCGGCAAATGATCGCAATAAATAATCTAATATTCGAGATCGGTGCAAGGGCATTATACGACGAAGCAAACTGGCACATTAAACCGGGCGAAAAAATCGGTCTGATCGGTGCAAATGGAACTGGTAAAACTACACTGTTAAAAATAATTGTTGGAGACTATGCCGCTACAAGTGGAACCATCTCCATGGCAAAAGATATTAAGATTGGTTATCTGAATCAGGATCTTCTTTCTTATCAGAGTGATAAAAGTATATTGCATGTTGCTATGGAGGCTTTTGAACGTCAAAACCAGCTACATACAGAAATAGAATCCATTCTTAAGAAACTGGAAACAGAATATACCGATGACCTTCTTCATAAGTTAAGTGATAAACAGAATGAATTTGAAGCTCTTGACGGATACAGCATTGAATACCGCGCACATGAAATCATGGCCGGTCTGGGTTTCAGTGAGGTAGATACGCAGCGTACTCTTTCAGAATTTTCAGGAGGATGGCGCATGCGTGTGATGCTTGCAAGGATATTACTCCAGAGCCCCGACATCTTGTTGCTAGATGAGCCTACCAACCACCTAGATCTTCCATCTATCAAATGGCTTGAAACCTATTTGCAGGCTTTTGAAGGAGCAATCGTGATTGTTTCGCACGACAGGTATTTCCTAGATAGAGTTGTGAAGAAGATTGTTGAGTCAAGAAAAGGCAAACTGATTCCATATGCAGGAAATTACAGTTTTTATGTAGATGAAAAAGGACTAAGAGAAGAAATTCAAAGCGGACAGTTTAAAAACCAGCAGGCTAAGATCAAACAAGAAGAGCGTCTAATTGAGCGTTTCAGGGCTAAAGCGAGCAAAGCTAAAATGGCCCAATCGCGAATCAAGGCCCTTGAAAAAATGGAGCGTGTGGATGATGTAGATGATGACAATCCATCGGTTAACTTCAGCTTTAAATTTAGCAAGCAATCTGGAAGACATGTTATACGTATCGAAGATTTGAACAAGTCTTATCCGGGTGTGCCAATTGTTAAAAATGCTACAGCTACCATTGAAAAGGGAGATAAAATAGCCCTTATCGGTGCAAATGGTCGTGGTAAATCAACAGTTCTTAAGATCATTGCTGGTGCAGATAAAAATAATTTTACCGGTATGTGTGAAACCGGGCATAATGTAACACAAACATTTTTTGCTCAGCATCAGCTAGAAGCTCTCCATTTAGAGAACACGCTAATTCAGGAACTGCAGGCATTTGCTCCCAAACATACAGAAACAGAATTGCGTTCTATTTTAGGATGTTTTCTATTTACAGGAGATGATGTTTTCAAAAAGATCAAGGTTCTTTCTGGAGGAGAAAAATCAAGGGTTGCACTTGCCAAAGCTTTAACTGCTGATGCAAACTTCCTGATCCTAGATGAGCCTACCAATCACTTGGACATTGCCTCTGTAAACATTCTGATATCTGCATTAAAACAGTACGAAGGAACATTTATTGTAGTATCTCACGATAGGTATTTACTTGATAATGTGGCTAATAAGATTTGGTTCATTGAAGATCAAGGGATCAAAGAGTACCCGGGAACTTATGAAGAATATGAAGAATGGAGCTCCAAAAGAGTTTATGTTCCTAAAAATATGGTAGAAACACCTAAAAAAGAAGAAAAGAAAGAAGAGAAACCAAAGGTTCAAACTGACGATAAAAGTAAAGAGATTAAGAAACTAAATCTTGAACTGCAAAAACTTGAAGCTGAGATTGCAGAAATGGAAAATTCTGTAAAAGAAGCCGAATTAGAACTTAGCAAAGAAGAAGTTTATACTGATCCTGAGAAACTATCTGAAGCAAACAGACATTATCAGCAGTTAAGCCCACGTTTATTAAAAGCCCAGGCTGAATGGGAACGCATGGTTGAAGAAATCATGGAACTTGAGGGGAACTAAATTTCAAGTTTCCACATTTTTTAAGCAAGGATTAAAATAATTGTATGAAGAAAATATCAGTTCTTATCCCACTTTTATTGGCCTTCATTATTGGATTCGGACAAAAAAAAGTGCGTGTTCGAGCTCCTGAAGCTCCATTCAATACTATCCGGTATGAAAACTATGCTTACATCCCAGAGATCAGAACGGTTGAATTTTATAACCGTACTAAGGAGCAATCTATTCCAGTTTATATTCTAGGGAGCTCAGAAAACCTGCTACTAGGCTTTGATGATCTTCGTGCCGGCAGCAGGAATATCACCTATTCTATTGAACATTGCGATTCTGAATGGAAAACCAGCAGGCTCTCACCTATTGATTATCTAGACGGATTTTCGGAAGACCGAATTATTGATTACCGCAATTCATTCAATACCCTTCAAAAGTTCACTCATTATGAACTCAGCATTCCTAACTTAACCATAAAGCCTAAAATTTCAGGTAATTATCTTTTAAAAATTTATGAAGATAATGACCAGCGAAAAATACTGATCACCAGACGGTTTTTTGTTGTTGACCCTCAAACAAGTATTGCAGCAGAAATTACCCGATCAAATAATGTAGCTGATCGCGATCAGATGCAAAAAATAAATTTCCTTATCAATCAGGGCAAATTAGTGATCAATAATCCATACATAGAAGCAAAAGTTCGGGTATTGCAAAATGGTAGGCATGATAACTCACAAAGCCTGAATCGCCCAACCTTCATCAGACCAAATCAATTGGTGTATAATGATATGAGATTGTTAGATTTCAAAGCAGGAAATGAATTTAGGCGTTTTGACATTCGAAGCCTACGTTTCAGGACAGAACGAGTTGGAAAAATTGTACAAGACACGGTCAATACTATTTACTTACTGACCGATGTAACAGAAAACAGACCGGCCTATACCTTTATAAACGATGAAAACGGGGCATTTTATGTGCGAAACCTCGACGGACGGGATAATCGTACCGATGCCGATTACACGACCGTTCATTTAAGTATGTTGGCAAAAAAACCAGCAACTAATGGAAATCTATATGTTGTAGGCCAATTCAATGATTACCGGCTTATTGATAAGCTGGATTACGATGAAAGCAGAAACCGCTTTAACGGTTCAATATTCATAAAACAAGGGCTCATTGACTATCATTATGTTTGGGTAAATGAAGATGGTTTAACCAGGGATGACGTGCTATTTGATAGTTCACATTTTGAAACAGAAAATTATTACCAGATTTTCTTTTATTACCGAAAACCAGGTTCGAGGTGGGATGAGTTGATTGGGTTTACCCAGAT
>CAMDQV010000120.1 GCA_945906015.1 Pedobacter schmidteae
CTCAACCTTAACCTTAACCTCACCCTCAACCTTAACCTTAACCTCAGCCTCACCCTCACCCTCAACCTCAACCTTAACCTCAGCCTCAACCTTAACCTCAACCTCAGTCTCAACCTCAACCTTAACCTCAACCTCAGTCTCAACCTCAACCTTAACCTTAACCTTAACCTCAGCCTCAACCTCAGCCTCAACCTCAACCTCAGCCTCAACCTCAACCTCAAATGAAATCAATAGCTATCATCGGACTCGGATACGTTGGACTTCCCCTCGCTGTGGAGTTTGGCAAAAAACAAGCCACCCTTGGTTTTGATATAAATACTTCACGTATTCAAGAACTGGAATCAGGATTTGATCGAACCATGGAGATTGAAAAGGATCATCTCCTCTCCTCCGCGCATCTTTCCTTTTCTTGCGAAATTTCGGATTTAAAAAACTGTCAAATTTTTATTATTACCGTTCCTACCCCGGTAGATAGCAATAACCGCCCCGACCTTACCCCTCTATACAAAGCAAGTGAAACGGTAGGCAAGGTTTTAAAAAAAGGAGACATTGTGATTTATGAATCCACAGTATACCCCGGAGTAACAGAAGAAGAGTGTGTGCCTGTTTTGGAAAAAATTTCAGGGCTAAAATTCAATTCCGATTTCTATTGTGGGTATTCCCCCGAACGTATCAATCCTGGGGACAAGGAGCATACCGTTACCAAAATATTAAAAGTCACTTCAGGCTCCACGCCTGAAATTGCCGAAGAAGTTGATCAATTATATAAATCCATCATTGTTGCTGGCACCCATAAAGCCCCAAGTATAAAAGTAGCTGAAGCCGCCAAGGTAATAGAAAATTCGCAGCGCGATATAAACATTGCTTTTGTAAATGAATTGGCTAAGATATTTAATTTAATGGGTATTGATACCCACCAAGTTCTGGAAGCAGCGGGAACAAAATGGAATTTCCTGAAATTCCAACCCGGTTTGGTGGGTGGACATTGCATTGGAGTCGATCCCTTTTACTTGGCCCAAAAAGCCCAGGAATTGGGCTACCATCCCGAAATAATTTTGGGAGGACGCAGGCTTAACGACAGCATGGGTTCCTATGTAGCCGAACAAGTGGTAAAGTTAATGGTGAAAAAAGATATTCCCGTTAAAAATGCCCAATGCCTTATCCTTGGCTTTACCTTTAAAGAAAACTGCCCGGATGTAAGAAATACACGCGTGATTGACATAATCAACGAACTTAAATCGTATTCCGTTGAACCCATCATTTACGACCCTTGGGCCAGTATCGAAGAAGTGAAACACGAATACGGCATTGAAATACACAATACCTTGCCCGAAGGTAATTTTCAGGCTACCATATTGGCAGTAGCCCATAATGAATTTGCCCAATTATCAATTAATAAAACGAATAATACAGTAATTTACGATGTCAAAGGAATACTTCCATTGGATAAAGTGGATGCGAGGCTTTAAAAATATCAATGTCATACCGACGTTAGGAGGTATCTATTCAAAACTCTAAAAAAGATTTCTCCTATCGTCGAAATGACAAAACGCAACCTCAATCTTTAACTTTAGCTTTTCTACTTTATCCTTTCTACTTTAACCTTTTTTCCTCAACCTTGCCTTTTCTTTCAAAACACCTCCCTGCTTCCTTATTCTGGGATGTTGACTTTTCAAAACTTGATTGGGATCTTCATGAAAAATTAATTGTGCAGCGAGTAATTGAAAGAGGAAGTATGAAAGCACTTGAGGAAATCATGGAAAGGTATGGAAAAGTACAGCTGACAGTAATCATTAAAAAAATAAAGCATTTAAGCAGGCGTGATATGGCTTTTGTGACTCTTTATTTTGGTATTGACATAAATGAACTTACATGTTATTCGAGGAAACTGTTGATCCAAAATTAGCTGAATTAACTCGTCAGCTATGTGTTTATCCTCCCCTAAGCAATTTTGTTTTGGTTGGTGGAACCGCATTATCCTTACAAATTGGTCATCGTAGAAGTATCGATATCGATCTTTTTTCCAACGAATCGTTCGAAGCAGAGAAAATGGCGAAGACTTTAATAAACGATTATGGTTTATTAGTAAACAACCGATTTACAAACACTATTTTAGGAACCATAAATTCAATTAAAATTGATATACTTTCTCATCAATATAAATGGATTAGGCCATGGGTGGAGATGAAGGGTATTCGGATGGCATCTTGCGAAGATATTGCTGCTATGAAACTAAATGCAATTACAGATAACGGAAGCCGACTTAAAGATTTTGTGGATATAGCCTTTCTTTCAAGTCATTTTACCTTACAGCAAATGCTCGATTTTTTTGAAATGAAATATACAGGTAATAGTTCAATCATCGCCTTAAAATCCCTTTGTTATTTCGAAGATATTGATTTTGATGTTGACATTAACTATCGCAATCATGCAATTTCATGGAAAACCATACAATCTAGAATTATAGATATGGTTCAAAATCCGCAAAAGAAATTTGGCGAAATAAAATAGATTAGAAGGTTAAAGTAGAAGGGTTAAAGTAGAAAGGTTAAAGGAAGGAAAGGATAAAGGTTTTGATGAGAATTTTTCAGTGTCTAACTTTTCATCCGTCAGGCATCATCCGTCAGGGTGCGGTTGGTTTAGGCAAGTACATAATACAAGGATTCTTTTAATAAACATGAATTTGGAAGCTAGTCTTGATTTTTCTGTTCCTATTATTAATCCGTCAGGTATCATCCGTCAGGGTGCGGCTGGTTTAGGCAAGTACATAATACAAGGATTCTTTTAATAAACATGAATTTGGAAGCTAGTCTTGATTTTTCTGTTCCGATTATTAATCCGACAGGCATCATCCGTAAGGGTGCGGCTGGGATCCAACAAAAGAGCGAACTGCAAAATTTTCATTATATATTACCCTTTAAGGAATGCCCGAATAGTAAGTCGTATTGCATTACTAAAACATTTTTTCCAAAAAATTTTGAAGTTGGTTTTGTTGGTGCCTTTTTTTGTTTCTTTTTTGGGCAAGCAAAAAAGAAAAAGGAGAAAAATAGTACGACTTCTAATCATTTTAACTCACTTTAGAATTGAACATCTTAATAACAGGCGGAGCAGGATTCATAGGGAGCAATATCGTTGAAACCCTTTTAAATATAGATAATATCACCAAAGTAGTAGTACTCGACAATCTAAGCACAGGTTTTGCAAAAAACATTCAACCATTTCTTACTAATCCTAAGTTCACCTTTATTAATGGGGATATTACGGATATAACAACTTGCAATAAGGCTTGTGTAGGAATTGACGCAATATGTCACCAAGCTGCTTTGGGTAGCGTTCCCCGCAGCATCAATAATCCACTCGCCACCCATCAGGTAAACGTAGATGGTTTTTTTAATATGCTCGATGCGGCACGGCAAAATGGAATAAAACGTTTTGTGTATGCCTCTTCATCCAGTGTATATGGCGATGCCGACTATTCTCCAAAAGTGGAAGCTAAATTGGGAACGCCATTATCCCCTTATGCCGTTACCAAAAAAACGAATGAACTGTATGCCAATGTCTTTTATAAAACCTATGGTATGGAAGTCATTGGTTTAAGATATTTTAATGTTTTCGGACCCAAACAAGACCCAAACGGAGCCTACGCCGCCGTCATCCCATTGTTTTTTAAAGCCGCTTTAAATAATGAATCCCCTATTATCAATGGAGATGGAAGCATCACCCGCGACTTTACCTACATCGACAATGTGGTTGATGTAAATATTTCTGCCTTAACCCTAACAAACAAAGAAGCTTTTGGAAAAGCATATAACGTGGCTTGCGGAAATACTACTACCCTTACTCAAATTTGGGAAACGATTAAAAAAATAACCCATAGCAGCGCCAATGCCATCTATGGAGAACAACGAAAAGGCGATATCCTTCAAAGCCTAGCCGATATAAGCCTGGCCAAAAAATATTTAAACTATTCTCCCTCCGTGGATGTAAATCAGGGATTGGAAAAAAGTTTGGAATGGTATAAAGAAAAAGGTTAAGGTTAAGATTAAGGTTGCCTTCGGAAGAAAAAAACCTCAACCTCAGCCTCAACCTTAACCTCAACCTTAACCTCAACCTCAACCTTAACCTTAACCTCAACCTCAGCCTCAATACTTCATATATTATCATTACCATGTTCATAATTGCCGAAATAGCACAAGCACACGATGGTAGCTTAGGAATAGCCCACTCTTATATTGATGCATTGGCAGAAACAGGAATTAATGCAGTAAAATTCCAAACGCATATAGCCGAAGCCGAAAGCAGTGAATTTGAACCATTTCGCATAAAATTCAGTTATGAAGATAATACTCGTTTTGACTATTGGAAACGCATGGAATTTACACCTGAACAATGGGCAGCATTAAAAAAACATTGTGAAGATAAGAACCTTGAATTTATTTCATCTCCCTTTAGTTGTGCCGCCGTTGATCTTTTAGAAAAATTAGAAGTAAAAAAGTATAAAATTGGAAGTGGTGAGGTCAACAACTTTTTAATGCTTGAAAAGATTGCCCAAACCGGCAAAGAAATAATCCTGTCCTCAGGAATGAGTTCATTAAATGAATTGGATAATACAATTGACTTTATAAAACATTTTGGAAATAAACTCTCATTAATGCAATGCACAACAGCCTATCCAACTATTGCAGGACAATGGGGATTAAATATGATTCCGGTGTTAAAAGAAAGATATCAATTACCAATTGGTTTTTCAGACCATAGTGGAGATATTTATGCCTCAATTGGTGCAACTACTTTGGGTGCTGAAATTTTAGAATTTCATGCAACTTTTGATAAAAACATGTTTGGGCCTGATGCAAAGGCGTCATTAACTATAGAACAGATAAAAAAGCTAGTCAAAGGGGTGAAAGCTATTGCCATTGATATGGAAACGGCCCCTAACAAAGAATCAAGTGAAAAATATTCTAATCTTAAAAAGATTTTTGAAAAATCCCTAGCTGTAAATAAGGATTTAGAAAAAGGGCATATTCTTAATTTTAATGATCTGGAGGCAAAAAAGCCATCGGGACATGGGATTGCAGCAGCAGACTTCAAATCTGTTATAGGCCGGAAACTTAATTCAAACTTAAGGAAGTGGGATTTTCTAAAAAATCATGATTTTGAATGATAGGAGTTTTTAAATCTAAAGTCTTTTGTAAAAATTAATGACTAATAAAAAAAGAAAAGTCTGTGTTGTAATAACTGCACGCCCCAGTTATAGTAGAATAAAAACAGCTTTATTAGCTATTCAGGCTCATCCTGATCTTGAATTGCAACTTGTGGTAGCCGCTTCCGCTTTGTTAGATCGTTATGGCTCTTCAGTTAATTATATTGAAAAAGATGGCTTTACAATTACAGCAAAAGTTTTTAATGTATTAGAAGGTGAAAACTTAACCGCAGCAGCCAAAACTACTGGTATCGGAATATTGGAATTATCAACAGTATTTGAAAACTTAAATCCTGATGTTGTTGTAACCATCGCCGACCGATTTGAAACTATGGCTACAGCTATTTCGGCTACTTATATGAATATCCCTCTTGCCCATGTCCAGGGTGGGGAGGTGACAGGAAATATTGACGAAAAAGTTAGGCATGCTATTACAAAATTAGCAGATTTACATTTTGTAGCTTCTCCTCTGGCTAAAGAAAGGGTAATAAAAATGGGGGAAAATCCCAAAAAAGTATTTCTTACAGGTTGTCCATCAATTGATTTGGCCAAGGAAATTTTAAATGAAAAGAATAAAGACTTTAATCCTTTTAATATTTATAGTGGTGTGGGTGAAAAATTGGATTTATCGAAAGGATATATAATAGTAATGCAACATCCTGTTACCACAGAATATCTATTAGCAAGAATTCAGATTGAAGAAACACTTGATGCTATTATGGAAATAGGGAAACCTACATTGTGGTTTTGGCCTAATGTGGATGCTGGAGCGGATGGAACATCAAAAGGAATCAGAACTTACAGAGAATATAAAGATACATCCAATATTCATTTTTTTAAAAATATGGAACCTGAACATTTCCTTAAATTATTAATTAATTCGGATTGTTTAATTGGTAATTCAAGTGTTGGGATTAGAGAATGTGGATACTTAGGAGTACCTGTGGTTAATATAGGTTCGAGACAAGCCGGTAGAGAGAAAGGACAAAATATAATTGATTGTGATTATAATAAAAAGAATATTATTGATTCAATAAATACTCAATTAAAAAATGGACATTGTGTAATACTCCCCAAAAACAGGACCACTGGGTTAGTTAAAATAACAATTAATTTTACTAACCAAAATGCAAAAACAAACCAGACGCAAATTTACGGCAGAATTCAAGGCCAGAGTGGCACTTGAAGCAGCCAAAGACCAATTCACATT
>CAMDQV010000121.1 GCA_945906015.1 Pedobacter schmidteae
AGTGTATTTTTTAATAGTTAACTTCAACTAATCAGGATTATGTATTTTTGAAAAAATTACTAATCAATTATTTAACCAATTAAGGCAATGTCTCTTCAACAAACTATTGATCAGGATATAAAATCTGCCATGTTGAATAAAGACAGTGCAGGGCTTCGGGGGCTAAGAGCCATCAAAGCTGCATTGCTTCTTGCAAAAACAGAAAAAGGCGCAGAAGAAGGCATATCCCAAGAAATGGAGGTCAAGGTACTTCAGAAGCTTGTTAAACAACGCAAAGAGTCTGCTGATATCTATCAGGCACAAAATCGCCCAGATCTCTATCAGATTGAAAATGAGGAATTGCAGGTGATTGAAGCTTATCTTCCACAACAAATGGATAGAGTTACCATAACTGAATATATTAAAGATGCTATTGCCCGTACTGGTGCTGACAGTATGAAAGATATGGGTAAGGTAATGGGTATTGTAAACAAGGAATTGTCTGGTAAGGCCGACGGAAAAACCATTTCGGAAGTAGTTAAGGAAATCTTGGGTAATTAAAAAAATCTGAGTGTGATTTCTAAAGCTTATATTTTAGTATTAAATTAAGTTTTTACATTGATTTAAGATTCAGACTTATATCTTAGCATGCAAAACGATATATGTACTTAACAATTGTATGGAGTTCTCGATAAAAGAAGAAAACGGCTTTAAATTTATTGATGAGGGTGAAGGCGAGGTGCTTATATTGCTTCATGGCTTAATGGGGGCACTTAGTAACTGGACTGATGTGGTTAATGCATTTAAAAAAGATTATAGAGTCATTATTCCATTATTGCCTTTATATGATCTTCCAATCCTCACAACCGGGGTTAAATCTTTGGCAAAATTTGTTCATAAATTTGTTAAATATAAAAAGCTGATGAATTTTACTGTTTTAGGTAATTCACTTGGCGGTCATGTTGGATTGATATACACCTTAAGTCATCCCGAAGAAGTGAAATCTCTTGTATTAACTGGCAGCTCTGGACTCTATGAAAATGCATTTGGAGGCTCTTTCCCGCGTCGTGAAAGCTATGATTTTATAAAAGAAAAAGTTGAATTTACATTTTATGATCCTGCAACTGCTACCAAAGAGCTTGTAGATGAGGTTTATAAGTTAGTTAATGAGAGGATTAAAGTAGTCAAGATACTGGCAATGGCTAAGTCTGCTATCAGACATAATATGTCTAAAGATATTCATATGATAAAAGTTCCTGTTTGCCTAATATGGGGGAGGGACGATAAAATTACACCACCGGAAGTTGCTGTTGAATTTCATCAGCTTCTGCCCGATTCTGAATTAAATTGGGTAGATAAATGCGGACATGCTCCAATGATGGAACGACCGGTTGAATTTAATGCCCATTTAAAAAAGTTTTTAGATCGCATTTATTAGTTTATCCTATGTATGCACATGAACTTATATCTGATGCCATTCCACCGGTCAGAACTGCTGATACTATTCAGAAGATTATTGACAGGATGGCTGAGTTCCGTGTAAATCATCTTCCGATTGTTGATGTGAACCAATATATCGGACTTATTTCTGATCAAGACTTACTCGATGCACATGATCATTCACTCCTCGCTGGCGGACTTATTTTATCGCTTTACAGGCCTTTTGTATTTGAAGAACAGCATATTTACGACGTGATTCGTCTATTTTTTGAACAGAAATTAAGTCTTGTTCCTGTTCTTGATTTGAATAGGAATTATAAGGGATCAATTTCTATCAATGCAATTATTGAGCACTTAGCCACAATTACATCAGCAAAGGACCCCGGTGGCATTATTGTTCTGGAGGTTGATAATAGAAATAATTCTTTATCCCATATTGCTCAGATTGTAGAATCCGACAACGCGCAAATACTTAGTTCTTTTGTTCAGTCTTTTCCCGATTCAACAAGACTTGAAATCACTCTCAAGCTTAACCGCACAGAGATATCATCTATAATAGCTTCATTTTTAAGGTATGATTATCATGTAAAAGCTACCTTCAATGACTCAAAATCTGACGATGGTGCTTCTGACAGATATGATCAACTTATGAATTACCTTGATATTTAATAAACTACTATGAAGATTGCAATTTACGGCAGGCAATTCAATAATACTGTATTACCACATGTCCAACAAATTTTCAATATTCTTGCGGAGCAAAATATAGAAACGCTTGTCCATGATAAATATAATCACTTTATATCCGGAAAAATATTCTTCCCTAAAAAGTTCCAGATCTACAGGAATTACCAGGACCTGATGTCATCTGATGTTGATGTCATGATTAGCCTTGGAGGAGATGGGACATTACTCGATACGGTTACCCTGATACGTGATTCAAACATTCCTGTGATCGGGATTAACTTTGGTAGGCTTGGATTTTTAGCAAGTATTAATAAAGATGATATATCATCGGCAATTAATAGCCTGATCAACAAAGAGTATACACTTGATAAGCGCGTTCAGCTTTGTATTGAATCTGAACTAAATTTATTTGGCAATGAAAATTTTGCTCTGAATGATGTGACCATTCATAAGCGTGATACTTCAGCAATGATGATTGTTCATGCATATTTAAATGGCGATTTTTTGAATTCTTACTGGGCTGATGGACTGATCGTTGCTACACCAACAGGTTCTACTGCTTATTCTCTAAGTTGTGGAGGTCCTATCATGTTCCCTGGTTCCGGAAATATGGTCGTTACTCCAATTTCTCCTCATAATCTGAATGTGAGGCCTATAGTATTATCAGACACCAATGTGCTTTCATTTGAAATTGAAGGAAGAAGCTCAAAATATCTCTTAACTTGTGATTCACGAACTGAAGTAATAGATACTTCAATAAAAGTAAGAGTGAAAAAGGCTGATTTCGGAATAAATTTGATCAGGCTTAATAATGAAAACTATTTATCTACGTTAAGGAATAAATTGCTTTGGGGAATTGATACCAGAAACTATTGATGTTAGACTGTACTGAATGCGTAGATTAATACTTATTGCACTTTTTTCCCTTGGCTTTACCATTGCTTCTGCACAGACATGGGAAGCTGGCGGATTTTTAGGAAGCTCCGGTTATATGGGAGATATTAATCCTGTGAAGCCTTTAAAGTATACTGATCTAGCTTTTGGTGCCCAGATAAAAAGAAATTTTGACGGTTATTGGTCGGCAAAGCTCGCTTTTATGCAGGGTAAGTTGCAGGGAAATGATGCTAAATCATCTAATTTTTACCAAACACAAAGGAACCTCAGCTTTTATTCCCCAATTTCAGAGTTTTCTTTACAGGTTGAATTCAATCTTTTCAAATATTTGGCTGGTGCTGATATCTACGGCTATGGATCAAGAAGGGTAAGTCCCTATTTGTTCCTGGGAGTTGGGGCATTCTCATTCAATCCGCTTACAGAATATAACGGAAACGAAATAGAACTAATTGCCGTACAGACTGAAGCTGTGGCATATAAAAACAATGGAATAAGTGTTCCATATGGCGCCGGATTGAAATATAACATTAAGGGAAATTTCAACCTGATTGGAGAAATTGGTTATCGAACAGCCTTTACAGATTATCTGGATGATATTAGCGGTATATATCCTGATTTTACAGTTATTGCACCCATAAGTCCAATATCCGAGCAATTGTCTGATCGATCGGTAATTCCCAAAATAGGAATTCCTGGAAATCAGCGTGGAGATTTCAGACCACGTGATACGTATATGTTTGCCGGAATTAGTCTGACCTATACTTTTGTGTCTAGTAAATGCCCTACTTTCTAGTTTAGGGATATGATGTCTGTCTTTATATTTAATTACAAAAGGATCTCGCTTTTTATTACATACTTTAGGCCTTTTTAGCTAGGATGACTGATTTTCCTACTTATTTTTATTGTCATCCTCTTTTTATTTCATGTAGTAGAATAACATAATTAAGTCATAACTTTGCATTTCCAAAATTTGGGACAATTTTTAAGCTTAATTATTAAAATTTAATTTAAAACAGACAATTTTTCAGTTTTAAATGTTCCTGATTTTAATGTTAATAGAAGTCAATGAGTTTACTTGAACAGATAGATAAAGATCGTTTGCCTCAGCATTTGGCAATTATTATGGACGGTAATGGCCGTTGGGCTAAGGAGAAGGGTAAACTGCGTGTTTTTGGACATCAAAATGGAGTTTTGGCTGTTCGGGATACCGTAGAGGGTGCTGTAGAACTTGGAATTAAATATTTAACTCTTTATGCATTTTCTACTGAAAATTGGAATCGACCTAAGCTTGAAGTAATGGCACTTATGGAGCTATTAGTTTCCACAATTAGTAAAGAAACCAAAACGCTGATGGATAATGGTGTTCGTTTAAATGCTATTGGAAATTTGAATTCCCTTCCTAATAGATGCCTTCTGCAGTTGCAGGACACTATGAAAAAGACCGCCGGCAATACCAATTGTACGCTTACACTTGCTTTAAGTTATAGTTCAAGATGGGAAATTACCGAAGCTGCGAAAAAAATTGCAGTTAAGGTTAGTGATGGGGAATTGAAAGCTGAAGATATTACTGAAGAAATGTTTGCTGACCACCTTACTACGGCAGATATGCCTGATCCTGAACTTATGATTCGAACAAGCGGGGAGTACAGAATTAGCAATTATTTGTTATGGCAAATAGCCTATACAGAACTATATTTTACTTCAAAATTATGGCCCGATTTCAGAAGGCAAGATCTTTTTGAAGCGGTTATCGATTATCAGAAACGTGAAAGACGCTTCGGAATGACTAGTGAGCAGTTGAACTAATTTCACTTTTAACACTTTTTAACAAGCGATTAGCTTATTTTAGTACCGTTAAATACACCAAATGAACCGCATTTTCATACTATTTATATTACTTATATCTGGCACTTCTGCAATGGCCCAGTTTGGGAGAACAGGAACGCCAACACCTGCAAGGACTACTTCTAATGATGAGTTAAGCTACCTTAATCCTAAAGAAATGGTCATTGGCGGAACCATTGTCAGCGGTACTCAATTTTTAGATAAGGATGTTCTAATCACCATTTCAAAACTTACCAAGGGTGATAGGATAACTGTACCGGGTGATGCGACGTCTAATGCAGTTAAAAACTTGTGGGGTCAAGGACTTTTTGACGATGTAAAATTGAATATTACTGAGATCAGATCTGATACTGTCTTTTTTGAGATCGCTGTGATAGAGCGTCCGCGCTTAAAAAAGATTGAATTATTGGGATTGAAGAAAGGAGAAATAGGAGATGTAAATGATAAATTAAAAGATAAAACTGGCAAAGTTGTTAATGAGAATTTATTAAAAACTACCACAGATATCATTAAAAAGCATTTTACTGAAAAAGGATTTCTGTTTACTGATCTAACAATCGTTCAGAGGAAAGATACAGCTGAGGCTAATAATATAATCCTCGATATTAAAGTTGAGAAAAATGATCGTGTAAAAATAAGTGAGGTATTATTTACTGGAAATAAAGACTTTAAAAATAAGACCCTAAAAAAATATCTTAAAAAGACTAAAGAGAAAGCCATCTATAAAGTGTTTGGTTCAGGAAAGTTTCTTCAGAATAAATATGATGAAGATAAACTAAAAATGATCTCTAAAATGCAGGAAAAAGGATATAGAGATGCAGAAATAATAAAGGATACAACTTATCGCACAGGAAAAAGTACAATTGGTGTGAAGATTGATATTTACGAAGGTCCTAAATATTATTTCGGAAATGTTACTTGGGCTGGGAATGCAAAATATTCAACCAAAATATTGGATGCAATACTTGCAATTAAAAAGGGGGAAGTCTTTAGCGAAAAGAAATTAGATAGAAAACTGTCTAATAGCCCTGGAGCTGATGATGTTTCATCTCTTTATTTGAATGATGGATATCTTACATATAGTGTTGATCCGGTTCAAACTAAAGTTTATGGTGATACAATTGACCTTGAAATAAGGATGTATGAAGGTCCGCAATACACCATTAATAAAATAATGGTAAAAGGTAATGAGCTTACAAATGATAAGGTTATTCTTAGAGAGATCCGTACCAAACCGGGACAGAAATTTTCAAAAGAACTTATTGTTCGTAGTACTCGTGAAATCGCTCAGCTAGGAAATTTTGATGATACAAAAACTGATCCTAAGCCGATTAATATAAATCCAAATGATGGAACTGTAGATATTGAATATAATGTTGTTGAAAAGCCTTCTGATCAGATTGAACTATCTGGTGGTTTTGGAGGAGGCCGTGTGGTGGGTACTCTAGGTTTGACCTTTAATAATTTCTCTGCACGAAATCTATTTAATATGAGTGCTTGGAAACCGTTGCCTAAGGGTGATGGACAAAAACTAAGTATCAGGGG
>CAMDQV010000122.1 GCA_945906015.1 Pedobacter schmidteae
ACACCAAGCACTAGAAAATTTGTTTTTGCCTATAGTCCAAGGGACTCCTTTGGAGCAAAGAATAACCCCAAAATTCCGGTATTCTAAATAATTTAAATACTTTTGCTGAGCTAATTAATTGATTCTACCTCAATCATAAAATCAATTACATTGAAAAATCAAATTATTGGAATTTATACCCCAAAGAATGATTTAAACCAATATCCTAGATTTTTTCTGGGTTTAATTTTTCACAGCTCCAGTAAAATTAAATGATCGAATGAAATTAGCCATTATTGGTACAAGGGGTTATCCTTATGTTTATGGTGGTTTTGAAACCTTTGCAAAGGAATTAAGTGAGAGGCTGGTCAAAAACGGTGTTGAGGTACATATTTACTGCCAAAAAAATCTATTCGATAAACGTCCTCCCATAGTAAATGGCATCCATCTGCATTATATCCCTACAATTAATACCAAATCATTAAACCAGATTGTCCACTCTTTTTTATCCTTGGTTCACGCAACTTTTAGTCGGGTTGATGTTATTTTGGTAGTCAATCTGGCAGCAGGCCCAATGGGATGGATTCCAAAACTGACTGGCAAAAAAACGATGATCAATGTTGACGGATTGGAATGGCTAAGACCAAAATGGAAAGGTTTAGGTGCTAGCTATTTTCGTTTTGCAGCAAAAATGGCTACAAAACTTTACGATCTGATCATTACCGATGCTGATGCAATGCGAGATGTATACCTAGAAGAGTTCAATAAGGATTCTCTGGTGATTGCCTATGGTGCCCCAGAATATAAAAAATCAGATGCTTCTCACTTAAAGCGTTTTGAGATAACAGCAAATGATTATTACCTCATTGTTGGGCGATTAATCCCTGATAATAATGCCGATCTGATTATTAAGGCTTATTTGGAATCAGATTCCGAAAAAAAACTGGTGATTGTTGGTGATTTGCCCTATAAAGATGCCTACGCTGAGAACTTAAAAAAACTAGCAGGAGATAAAGTCCGGTTCTTAGGATACGTAAGAGATAGTGAAGAACTAATGGCTCTTTATCAGAATTGCTTTGCCTATATTCATGGTCACAAATTTGGTGGCACCAATCCGGCAATGCTTAAAGCCATGTCTAATAATTGTGCTATACTTGCTTTAGATACAAGATTTAATAAAGAAATGCTTAGAAATAGCGAACTTGGCCTTTTCTTTACAGAAAATACGGCATCGATAATTAATGCAATGAATAAACTGGAGAAAAATCCGGAATTGGTAGAACAATTAAAGGCTGAGGTTAGCTCTGGATTAACAGATAAATACAATTGGGATGCTGTTACTGCAGCATACCAGTTAGCAATGAGTACTATTTACAAATAAAACGAAGGCAATAATTCTCTATGACGAGACCTTATTTTCTATATAGCGGATTTAGATATTTAATAGACACCCCCCTGCTGATCCTATCTTTTTGGTTAGCAGACTATTATAGCGATGGAGCCATTGACTCTGCACAGGACTCTATTGTCTTTATTTTTCTTTTAATTTCAATCATTTCATGGTATAGTGCAGCTCAGGTTTCAGGCTTAACCAAAGACCTGAGGTCAAATAAATTCGCAGAAGAAATAATTTATGTTTTGGTCACACTTATCCTGTTTGCCATCATCCTAACCTCATTTCTTTTCTTCTTTAGAAATATCATTGAGCTAAGTAATTATTTCCTTTTTATTTATTTACCAACACTCTTTACGCTGATATTATCCTTTAAATATATCTTCAGAAAATACCTACATAGCATTTTTTACAGCGGCCGGTTCCAGGAACAGATCATTCTTGTTGGATCAACCCCTGCAGCAAAAGATTTTTACGACACCATAAATCTGCATACTTATTACGGTTACAAATGCATTGGATTTCTTGATGACCAAAAAACAAAACTTAATGGATGTAACTATCTGGGAAAGATCAGCGACCTAAATTCAATTCTTGCTGAAAGCAAGGTAGATGAGATAATCATAGCCCTGCCAAACGCACAGCATGAACAGATCAGTGCCTGTATTGAGGCTTGTGATTTTCATGGCAAAAGAGTTCGAATGATCCCAGATCTATACCTTTATGCATCTAGTAACATAAGTATCAATACCATCGGACTCCTACCTGTAATTAATTTTAGATCATTACCACAAGACAGGTGGGGAAATAAAATGCTTAAAAGGCTTTTTGATGTTTTGTTTTCATTAAGCTTTTTTATTCTCGCAGGGTGGTGGTTTATGCCCTTCATTGCATTGATCATTAAATTAAGTTCAAAAGGACCCATTTTCTTTAAACAGGAACGCTGGGGTCTGAATAATCAAAAAATTACCTGTTATAAATTCAGGACTATGTATTTAGGAAGTCCTGAAACGGATAAAGATGGAGGCTTTTTACAAGCCACGAAAAATGACAGCAGAATTACCCCATTAGGAAAAATTTTCAGAGAATGGAATATTGATGAACTTCCTCAATTTTGGAACGTTCTGAAAGGGAATATGTCAGTAGTCGGTCCCAGACCTCATGTTACTCCCCTTAATATTTCGTCCATCCAGAATGTCGATAGGTATATGCTACGACACCTTGTTAAACCTGGAATTACTGGCTGGGCGCAGGTAAATGGCTGCAGGGGCGAAACTTCTGCACCTGGCTCAATGCAGCGCAGAGTTAATTACGATCTTTATTACATACATAGCTGGACGTTCTGGCTTGATTGCCAAATCGTATTGCAAACTGTAATTTTAACTATTAAAGGTGATCAAAATGCCTATTAATTTCAGGAAGCCAATAGTTAAGACCTCTTTTTTTCTTTTATTACTTGTCCAATTTGCAAGTAGTGAGCTACGAGCTCAGACTGTTTGGGAGAGCCCTAAACACCCTGTCAACGCATTTTTATCCCGTCAGGCACAAAAAGGAAATATAGAGATCACAGACTTTATCTTACCCTTGAACAGAAAAGATATCGCAATAAATCTTTCTCAACTCAGAGACTCTGTGCATAAATTATCTGCCATTGAAGTGCAGGAACTATCTTTTTATGAACAAGACTATTCAGAATTCAATAAAAATTTAAGAGACAGCAGCCTCATCTTAAAAAAAGATCAAAATAACAGATGGGGAATGTTTTCGGTAAAAGAAGGTGATTTAATTTTAAGAGTAGACCCTGTAATTGGCCTGGAAACCACACAGGGTCTGAATAAAAGTATCCTAAAACAAAGCAATGGATTCAAATTTTGGGGACAGAAAGGAAAAAACATTGCATTTCAAGCTTATTTCACTGAAAATACCGAAACTGGAAATGGAATTGATAGTATCAAGCAATTTAACAATGAAACCGGGATAATACGGACAGAAAACCTTGATAAAACTGCCAAAATGCTTAATTATACCAATTTTCGAGGCAATATTACGTATTCATGGGAAAATGGTTCGGTAAGCATTGGCCATGACCAATTATTATGGGGCTATGGTGAGAATGGCAAGTTGGTGATGTCGGATAAAGCTCCGGCATATCCTTTTATTCGTTTGGATTATCAGGTATTAAAATGGCTTAAATTCCATTATGCACATACTTGGCTTCAATCAGCAATACTAGATTCAAACAGAACCTATGGCAAGGGCAATACAATTTATGGAGATGAACGCGAGCTATTCGTGCATAAATTTATGGCTACTCACAGCTTAAATTTTTTTCCGGTCAAAGGCTTGTCTTTTAGTATTGGAGAATCAATAATCTACAGCGACCGCATCGATGCCGGATTTTTTATTCCTGTCATGTTTTTCAAAGCTTATGATCAGTATTCGAGCCGTTATAAGATCAATTCAGGCTCTAACGGCCAATTTTTTTTTCAGGCGGCTTCCAGAAATCATCTTAAGAATACCCATTTATATGCTTCCTTGTTTATCGATGAGATTCGCATGTCGGCAGCATTCAACAGCCAGAAAAGCAGAAATCAGCTTGGCTTTAACCTAGGAGGGTCAATAACAGATTTACTAATACCCTATTTAACCGTAGGAATGGAATACACCAGGATAAACCCATTTGTATATCAGAATTTAATTCCAGCACAGAATTATACGAATCAGAACTATACCCTGGGCGACTGGATAGGTCAGAATGCCGACCGTGTTACAGCATGGATAAAGTATAATCCAATTGCTCGATTAAGCACACGTATACAGATGGATTATATACGTAAGGGTGAAGATGGTAGTTTAACGGACCAATATTATGCAGAACCCCAGCTTAACTTTCTTACTAATAGGATTGATACACAGAAACAATTCCTATTTGAAATAAAGTATCACTTATTGAATGAACTTATAATAAAAGCTTCCTTTTATAAACAAGCAGGGATTATTCGTCCTGCCTTGCAGCAAAGGGCAATCCCACAGGAATTCAGGTTTGGAATTTCATATGGATTTTAACAGAACTGTGACTCGTTAAAAACTGATTTTTTGTACTAGAATAAAATTTTCATGATTTTTAACGAATACTGCCATAAAATTACAGCGATTTTTAAAAAGAATGCTTATTTATTAAATATTTATATTTGTATCAGTCACCCTAATTTTTAACAAAGCCTGCATGAGAATTAAATTTCTAATCTACATACTTATAACCGTATTGGTTTTATCATCCCGGGAGGGCCATGCTCAGAGTATTTCCCTGGATAAACTTCAGAGTGTTAAAGTAAACCAGCTTTCAGATGCCCAGATTACTGAAGCCTGGAAAAAAATTGACGACCTCGGAATACCTGAACAGGATGCCTATAAACTTTTGGAACAAAGAGGAATGGACCCCATTGAAGTTAACCTTTTCAAACAGCGAATCAGTTTACTTGGCTTAAATAAAGGGGGTGTAAAAATAGCTACAGTGAACCAAAAAGATGATATAGATTTCAGTAGGGATACTATAAACATCGTCAGCAAACCCATAGCTGTTGCCACTTCTAAAGTATTGGGTTTTGAAGGGTTAGGTATTTATGGTACTGATTTTTTCAACCAGAGCACTATTAAATTTGACACAGATTTTAATATTGCCACTCCCAAAGACTATATTGTTGGTCCTGGAGATGAGCTAATAATTTTACTTACAGGGCTTAATGAAAGTAGTGTAAGTTCTAAAGTAAGCCCTGAAGGCAATCTACAAGTACCTTATGCAGGCATAGTCTATGTCAATGGCTTTAGCATTGATCAAGCTTCAAAACTGATCAGAACTAAAATGTCAAAAGTATACCCCGCAATAAACAGCGGTCAAAGTCAGGTTACTATTAATCTTGGAAATACACGTACCATAAAAGTCACGCTCGTAGGCGAAGTAAAAACACCTGGATCTTATACTGTTTCATCATTAGCAACACTTTTTAATGTTTTATACCTCTCTGGAGGTCCGGGATTAAATGGTTCATTACGTACCATTGAACTAATCAGAAACAATAAAATATATAAAACAGTAGATTTTTATACATTTCTTCAGGAAGGTTTGATGGACGGAAATATTCGCCTTGAAGATCAGGATGTGATCAACTTTCCGGTTTACCGCAAGCGGGTAGCCATTCAAGGAGAAGTAAAAAGGCCTGCCATTTATGAACTTAAACCTGAAGAACAGCTAGATGATCTGATCAGATACGCTGGCGGTTATACCGATATCGCCTACCGGAGCATTGCTAAAATAGATCAGGTAAATGAAAAAGAACGAGAAGTAAAAGATGTTCCAGCAAGCCTTTTCAGCAATTTTGTGCCCCGAAATGGCGATCTGGTTGAAATTGGTTCTATCCAAAACAGGTATGCCAACCGGGTGATACTTGAAGGAGCAGTGAACCGTCCGGGAGTGTATGAACTCAGTGCCGGATTTAGCCTATCTGCCTTAATTAAAAAAGCTGAAGGATTAAAGAATGAAGCCTATTTGGAGAGTGCTTATATCAAACGTACGCTTCCAAATCTCGAAAAAGAGTTGATCTCATTTAAACCTTCCGATATTGTTAAAGGACTGAAAGACATCCCTTTACTTAGAGAAGATTCAATTGTAATTCAGAACCTTTCGGAGTTTATGACTGATCAGTATGTAACTATCAATGGCAATGTAAGAAACCCCGGGACTGTAATTTTTCGCAAAGGCATGAAGTTGTCTGACCTGATCGCTATGGCTGGCGGACTAAATGAACAAGCTGCAGGTCACCATGTTGAGATCTCCAGAATTATAAAGGACAAATCTGACAATGTTGCAAACCAGTTGGTTGAAACATTTAATGTAAATATTGAAACCGGAACTAGTGACATGGAGTTGCAAGCACTTGATTATATTCATGTACCCCGTTTAGTAAACTTCCGGCCATTAGGCAATATCAGTATTACCGGCGAAGTATT
>CAMDQV010000123.1 GCA_945906015.1 Pedobacter schmidteae
TTGGAGCATCTCGTTCTTGAAACCGATTCTCCATATCTGACTCCTGTTCCTTTTCGGGGAAAGCCGAATGAAAGTAGTTATTTAATTTACGTAGCCCAGAAGCTGGCTGATTTGAAGCAGGTTAGTTTGGATGAGATTGCTGAAGTTACAACGCAGAATTCCAGAATGGTGTTTGGGGTTTAGGTTTTATTACGTTGTGATTGGTGTTTTGGATAATTTTCATCAATACAAAAGACACAAATAATCTTTGCTCCAATGGAGTCCCTCGGACCACATGCAAAAACTAATTTTTATCAAATAACTAATTTACCCAATGCTTGGTGGTACCCACCAAGCACCTATAATTTCATTCCGCTCATAGCCGCGGGGCCTAGTTCTTTTTGTATCGTCCTAAAAAAAGTTTACAGTTTTTGATTTAATCCTGCAATGCGTTTACAGGTTCTTTATTATCCTGTAATAGGTTTACAATTTTACTGTTTTTGTTATAATAGTTTTTCCATAATTTCTCCACATTTATCTCTTTTGAATGCACCTGTTCTGGTGTAAGTAAACTGATACTAAAGTGCGGTCTTTCCTGATTATATAGCTTTATAGCGGTATCTAATACTTTTATGGCTTCTGTAAGCGTACCGACCTGATAATGTTTGAGATATTCAGACTTCAGTATGCCGTTTATCCGTTCAGCAATGGCATTTTCTAAAGGATCTCCATTTTCAGTCATGCTGATTTGAATATTATTATCCTGTAATAGCTTTACATAATTTTCACTACAGTATTGTACACCGCGGTCGGAATGATGAATAAGTGTTGCCTGTAACTGCGTGGGTAGATTATTGAGTGCCATTGTTAAGGCTTTTATCGTCTCAACACTTTCTAAAGTTTGGGCTAAATGATAGCCCACTATTTTATGCGAATAGGCATCCGTAATTAAACTGATATAGCTATAACGCTCACCAATCTTCCAATAAGTAATATCGCTTACCCATAACTGATTAACTCTTCTAACATCCATTTGGCGAATAAGATTAGGCCATTTTTTTAACCAGTGATTAGAAAATGTAGTGATAAATCGTCTACGACGCTTCTTTACAAGCAAATTGTTTTTTGCTAGTAGTTCAAAAAGAGCATCTCTTCCCATCTTAATCTGGTGTTCCAGGAAAAATGGATAAAGCTTCTCGTAAAGCTTCCTACCACCCATCACTCGATGATTCGAGCGAATAGAAGCCACCTGAGATAAGACTAAGCTTTCCTCTATACTTGTAACTTCTTGTTGCCAGAAGTGCTGATAATAAGCCTGTCTGGTAAGACCAAGTAACCGACACAAACGCACAAGATTTACTCTGGCGTAGGTATCTTTCATTTCATGGATTACTTGGTATTGGACTTTTTTCTGATTGGAATATTGAGATTTCTCTCAGCTATATCAATCATCTTGTTATAAGCCTCAGAACGGAGTTGCTCGTCTTCAAGCTGACGCTCTAACTCTTTAATCCGAGCTAATAAAGTAGCATCAGATAAACTAGGAGCAGCTAATAATTGTTTTTTAGGTTTCAATAATAAAGTATCTATTGGCAAATTTAATGAACATCTGCCGTATTTTTGATAATTACGCTGCCATAGCAGAATCCCACTTTTTGATTTGATTCCGTAACGATGACGAGCTTCTTCTTTACTAATTAAACCATTATTTACCTGATCTACAACCGACCGCTTAAATGATTCACTAAATGTTTGAATTATTTGTTCCATAAATTTACATTTTGTGTAAACCTATTTCAGGACAAGACAAAGCAAAGCCTGCCCCGACTTTTTGGAGGGGTCTTTTCTTGATTTATTCAGTGTTTTTTATTGTTTTTTTTAGGTCTTCATGGTCTCAGCGCAAGGGCGCTTCGGCATTGTTTACTTTTTCATCAAGGAAAAAGTGAATAAGCCCTCGCGGCAATGAGCGGGAAAAGCATCATATTAATTAGAATTTCTTTCTTTTGAAAGCCAAATAAAAAAACCTAGTTTTTCCATTAAGGTAAAATAGAACTAGGTAAGCACGCGCTACACGCGCGCTAGCGTTGCAAAAAAGAACTAAAACGATACCACTCTTAATTCAGAGCGTTTCTCTTGCTTGCTGTTCCTGCCATTGTTTACTGAACGATTTTTCAGCTACCTGCGGAAGCTCACGATGATTACCCCAACTTTTCTTGAAGAATTTTTTCAATAATAGATCCTTGAATTTACCTCCAAACATATCCATAATCTTTCGCTTCATCATACCCATTTTCCAGCCTTTCCAGCCCAGCCTTTCTACCCGCGGGCTTAATCCTTGTACAACAGAATCTCTGCGGTTCAGGAGAAGCATTTTATGGATATCAATTTTAACCGGACAAACTTCCGAGCATTTGCCGCATAAGCTAGAAGCATAACTCAGATGCTTGAATTCTTTCATCCCGTCCATGTGGGGAGTGATGATCGATCCTATTGGTCCGCTATAGGTTGTTTCGTAGGTATGGCCTCCAATATTCTTATAAATCGGGCATGCATTTAAGCAAGCGCCACAGCGAATGCAATACAATCCTTGTCGCTGGTCTTTTTCAGCAAGTAGATTAGTGCGGCCATTATCAAGTAAAATCACGTACATCTCTTCTGGGCCGTCGCTTTCATTACTCTGCCTTGGTCCGCCCAGAATGGTATTGTAAACTGTCAAATTTTGACCGGTTCCATGTGTCGATAAAATTGGCCAGAACAGATCCAGATCGTTGATGGATGGAATAACTTTCTCGATCCCAACAATGGCAATATGTATTTTAGGAAATGTGGTAGTGAGCCTGGCATTTCCTTCATTTTCAGTAAGTGCAATGCTTCCGCTATCGGCGATCAAAAAATTACCGCCGGTAATTCCTACATCTGCAGAGGTATATTTCTCTCTTAATAGTTCTCTTGCTTTCTGGGTTAATTGTTCTGGAGTAGCATCGATTGGTGTGCCAAATCGTTCATTAAATAGTTTGGCAATATCTTCCTTGCTAAGGTGCATGGCCGGAGTAACAATATGATAAGGCTTCTGGCCAAGTAGTTGAACGATATATTCACCGAGATCACTTTCAACCGTTTCAATCTGATTTTCCTCAAGAAATTCATTCAGATGAATCTCTTCAGTAGCCATTGATTTAGATTTAATTACGGTTTTTGCACCTGCTTTTTTGATGATCTGAAGGATCTCTTTATTGGCTTCTGCAGCATCATTGGCCCAAATAATCTTTCCACCTTTACGTTGAAAATTAGATTCAAACTCCGGAAGGAGCTTGTCTAGATTTTCTATTACCTTCCATTTGATTGTATGAGCTTTACGTTTTGAATTTTCGAGGTTTGCAAATTTTGAAAGTCCGCGCTCAACAGCCACATCATACTTCCCAATATTATGATTTATAATACGGCGGTGATCCGTGTCAAATGCCTTGGTATCAGAAGTTTTTAGAAAATCGGAAGCTATTTTGCTCATCTTACAAATTTAAGTATTTAGATGATAAAGGGTTGTAAATAGAATAAATTTTACATTACATTCATTTTTAAGCTTTAATACATTGATAAATCTAGTCTAAAAGCCGTTATTTTATTTTTTGACATCCATAACCGGTCGTTGATCACGGTTCACCAAATCCCATCCAGTATAATAGGCTAGCTTTGCGCGTTTACTTAACAGATTAAAGTTGATCTTATTGACCTCATCGCTGACTTTATGGTAGTCTTCATGCTTACCATTATAATAAAATATAACCGGAACCCCATTTTTGGCAAAGTTATAATGGTCTGACCAGTAATAGATTTGTGTGGGATCATCTTTTGCATTATGCCTGTAATCGAGCTTCAATTTGGTATATTCAGCATTGGCTTTATCACTGATTTTGTGCAGATCTGTACTCAGCTTATCCGTGCCCACCAAATAAATGTAATTTGTTGAATCTGGAGTATTCCTGTAAATAAAATCGGTTCTGCCGATCATGTCAATATTCAGGTTTGTAATGGTATTGGCCATTGTAAATACTGGGTTAAGCGAATAATATTCTGAACCTAAGAGATTCTTTTCTTCGCCAGTGAACATCATAAAAAGGATACTGCGCCTCGGACCATTTCCTTCTTTTTTAGCTTTTGAAAAAGCTCTGGCTATTGCAAGTACACCTGAAGTTCCTGAGCCGTCATCATCAGCTCCATTGAATACCTTGTCTGTCATACCATCCGGATTCAAACCGATATGATCATAGTGTGCCGAGTAAACCAGCAACTCATTTTTCAAGTCTGTTCCTTCAAGATATCCCAATACATTGGATGATAAGACTTCCTTTTGCACCGGGCCATAGCCGAGTTTTAGTTCTGCCTTAATCAGCATTGGTGTATTTATGGAAGTGGTTTTTTCATAGTTAAATCCCGAGTTCTTGAGAATCAGATTTGCAATTTCAGGATTGATTTGGATTACCGGTGCACTATAAACCTTGATGGGAAAGCTCTCTCTGCTTCCATTTTTTACACTAAGACTACTTCCTGAATTATGCCAAAGCGAAGCGTTGTTTTTTTCAGAGTTGATAACTAGTATTAATGCTGGTTCCTTGCTTTTCAAAAAGCTTAACCGCTTTGCAATTTCATCAGTTTGCCCATTATGAATGATTAAAACTACCTTTCCGGATAGGTCACCTTGTTTTAATTCTAGTTCTGTTCCTCTGGCAAAAAAAAGTAGTTCATTGGCTTGTATTGTTCTTGCTTCTCCGCTGCCATTAAATTGAAAGTCTTTGCCTGCGTTCAATACATTTTTATTGACTTCAAAAGAATTGACAAACATGGATGTTTCAATTAAAGAAACCTGTTGTAGATAGGAGCCATTTACGGGTGCAAGAAGTTTCAGCTTTTTAAATTCTCGCGAAATATAAGCTGCTGCCATTTCAGCCCCGCGCTTACCGGTTTCTCTTCCTTCATATTTATCTGATGCCAGAATACTTAAATGCTTTTTAGTGATTTTTGTATTGATCTTTTGGGCATACTTTTCAGCATTTGGATCTTGTGCAAAGGCAATAGATGCGATGCAGACTAAAAAGAAGATCCATAATACTGGTTTTTTCATCATGCATTCAAGATAGTAAAATAAATTCCGGCACAAAAAAAATGCCTCCAAAAACCGGAAGCATTTTTTAATAAGTTCAGCATATTTTATCTGGTGGCTGGCATATCATTTTTAACATCGATAACCGGTCTTTTATCGCGGTTAACCAGGTCCCATGCAGTGTAATAAACTAATTGTGCACGTTTTGCAAGAAGCTCAAAGTTGATCTTGCTTACTTCATCACTTGCTTTGTGGTAATCTTCATGTACTCCATTGAAATAGAATACAATTGGAATTCCATTTTTTGCAAAATTATAATGGTCTGAACGGTAGTAAATTCTTTCCGGATCTTTTGGATCGTTAAACTTATAATCGATCTTCATTTTAGTGTAAACAGTATTTGCATTTTCACTGATCTTATGAAGGTCGGAACTGAGTTTGTCAGAGCCTATCAGGTAGCAATAATTAGCTGCATCAGGAGAGCCTTTATAGGCTTCACCTATTCTTCCAATCATATCGATATTAAGATTAGTGATGGTATTAGCCATCGGGAATACCGGATTCTGGGAGTAATATTCAGAGCCAAGCAATCCTTTTTCTTCTCCTGTTACGAGCAAAAACAAAATACTTCTGCGAGGGCCATGTCCTGCTTCCTTTGCCTTAGCATAAGCTCTGGCAATTGTAAGTACGCCTGTTGTACCAGATCCATCGTCATCAGCACCGTTATTTACTTTATCTATGCCACCGTCTGTTGTTAGTCCGATGTGGTCATAATGAGCAGAGAAAACTACTAGCTCATCTTTCAGGTCGGTACCTTCAAGGTAACCCAAAACATTTGCCGACATAACTTCTTTGTTAACCGGTCCGTAGCTCATCGCTACTTCAGATTTTAAAACCTGCGTTTGAGGCGATGCGTTGTTATCAATTGAGGCTTTTAGTTCTTGGTATGTTTTACCTGAATTTTTGAGAAACTGGTTTGCAACTTCAGGTGTAATATTTACCATGGCTGCAGTACTTGCACGATTAGAGGCGCCAGCTTTAGTTTCTTTTTTAACACTTAAGCGACCTGCTCTGGGTTTGTATGACTGAAGTGAAGCACTTACATCCGGACTTACCGCCAGGATTAATGCCGGGTTTTTACCCATTACATATTGAATGCGCTTAAATCGGCTCGTAGTCCAATCAGAAGCAGTTGTACTCTTACTGATTGCTGAAACCCCATTTTTCATAGGTTCGCCCTTGTTGATCAGTAATA